>JANOKK010000230.1:0-17042 GCA_031419255.1 Betaproteobacteria bacterium | reverse complement strand
ATCCGCGTCGCGGAAGTCTCAAAACTGGACGTGAAAGTCGGCAAGAACGGCGACATGCAGTTTCGCGCCAAGATGAAACTGTCGTTCAAGTACCACGGCGAATAGGCAGTTTCATTTCGTGATCAATAGCGATGTCATCCTGAACGAAGTGAAGGCTCTGGTCATAGCGAGATCCTTCACTTCGTTCGGGATGACATTTAACGTTTGAAACGCAATTGGCATCTGGAAAGTTCCGCGGACTGATTTACCCGCGCGCGGACTATTGCGTCAGAAATTCCGCGCAACGCTCAATGATTCGCGCCTCCCAGTCGACTGCCAGACAATCAACACTCTCGACATGATGCATTGAACGCAACCAGGTCATTTGCCGTTTGGCGAGTTGCCGGGTGGCGATGATGCCGGTTTCGCGTAACGATTTTTCGTCAATGGCACCGTCCAAAAATTGCCATGCCTGCCGATAGCCGACGGCGCGCATCGACGGCATATCCGGCGTCAGCGCATGACGGTTGCGCAGACCTCGCAATTCCTCGATTAGCCCCTGTGCCAACATCGCGTCAAAGCGTGCGGCAATGCGTTCGTGTAACTCTTCGCGCGCGCCGGGAACGAGACCAATCTCTAACGCGCGAAACGGAAAATCTATCGGCTTGGCGGCGCGTTGTTGCAGCGACGAAATCGGCGTACCGGTAATTTGAAAAACTTCCAGCGCGCGCTGAATGCGCTGCCCGTCGGCGGGCTTTAGGCGTTGCGCGGATTCGGGATCCACGCGCGCGAGTTCCCGATGCATTTCCGCCCAGCCAACTATTGCCGCGCGTGCAGCGAGCGCGGCACGCACTGCCGGATCGGCTTCCGGCAAATCGCTCAATCCATTCACGAGTGCGTTCGCATATAGCATCGTGCCGCCGACCAATAACGGCACGTTGCCGCGCGCTGAAATAGCGTCCATCGCCGAACGCGCATCAACGCAAAATCGGGCAGCCGAATAAGCTTCAGTGGGTTCGATCAAATCGATCAGGTGATGCGGATAGCGCGCGAGGGTCGCCATATCCGGCTTGGCGGTACCGATGTCCATACCCCGATACACCAGCGCAGAATCAACGCTGACTATCTCGACCGGAAAACGATCCGCCAGATGCAATGCCAGCGCGGTCTTGCCAGAAGCGGTCGGGCCGAGGAGGAAAATTGCGTTGGGAGACATTTTTTTGAATAGTTAAGAATTGGCGTAACAAGCGAAAAGTCAAACAAGATGCAAAACCGAAGTCACGTGACGATCGACACGTCACCCGTCACGCTTCATCTGTCACGCTTCATCTGTCACGTTTTAACCGTCACGTTTCACCCGTCACCCGCTTTTTATCGCCCGCGCATGAAAAGCTTATCCAGATCGCCGACCGAAAATTGATACCAGGTCGGACGTCCATGATTGCACTGTCCGGCGCGTTCGGTGGCTTCCATTTGTCGCAATAGCGCGTTCATTTCCGGGATCGTTAAAGTGCGATTGGCGCGCACCGCACCGTGGCAGGCCATGGTGCCAAGTATCTCGTCGCGCTTTTCGGTTAGTGCCCGCGAGGCACCGTGTTCAGCCAAGTCACTCAACAATTCTCGCAGCATGGCCGGCGCGTCCAGGCTCGGCAACATCGCAGGTACGGCGCGGATCGCGATTTCGCGGTCTGATAATGGTGCCAAATCGAAACCCAATTGCACGAAGAAAGGTTGATGCGTTTCCGCGAGCGCCATGTCGCGTTCGCCCAGCGGCACGGGGATCGGCGCGATCAATGGCTGCGAGGCGAGACTGTTCAGATCGAGCGCAGCCTTCAATTTTTCATAGACGATGCGCTCATGCGCGGCGTGCATGTCGACCAATACCAGACCCTGCGCATTCTGCGCGAGTACGTAGATGCCATGCAACTGCGCCAATGCAAAACCCAACGGCGGAATATCGTTCGAGTCTTCAATCGCATGCGCTCCAGACGACATATCGCTGGTGGATTCCACGCCACGCAATTTGTCGTAAAACGCATTCGGCTCATTCGCGGTAAGTGTGCCAAACGACGATTGCCTTGCATCCCGCCATCCTGCGAAGGGCGGCAAGCGCGACGTCTGCGAAAGCGCATCGCTCGCCGAACCAAGAAGCCCCGCCGGGCGACCGCCGGCCCCCGCCCAATCGAGCGGATTCGCCATCGGCGGCGTGTTCCCGGTGGCCGGCTGAGAAAGCGCTTTATTGAGTGCGTGAAAAACGAATTGATGCGTCGCGCGCGAATCGCGAAAGCGGACTTCGGCTTTCGCCGGATGGACGTTCACATCAACCATCGCCGGATCGATTGCGATGAACAACGCGTACGCCGGGTGACGATGGCCGTGCAGTACATCCGCATAGGCTTCACGGATCGCGTGACTTAATAATTTGTCGCGCACAAAGCGACCGTTCACGTACAGAAATTGCTGGTCGCGACCGGCGCGCGAATAGCGCGGTAGCCCGGCCCAGCCGGAAATGCTCATCATTGGCGTGTCGGCCCCGATCAAGGCACTGCTGCCAATAAATTCTTCGCCCAACACGGATAGCACCCGCGCGCGCGCATCACCAGGCTCGAATTGCCATAACCGGCGACCATTGTGCGTCAACGACATCGCCACCTGCGGTGCGGCGAGGGCAATGCGCAACACCGCATCTTCGCAATGGCCGAATTCAGTCCCATCGGTCTTCAAAAATTTGCGGCGCGCGGGCGTATTGAAAAACAAATCCTCTGCCGCCACCACCGTGCCGCCTTCCAGCGCAATCGGCTCGGCATCGGATAAATCGCCACCGATCGCCTCGATGCGCGTGCCATGCGGTGCGGCAGCAGTGCGACTCGCGAACGACAATCGCGATACCGCCGCAAGACTTGCCAGCGCTTCGCCGCGAAAGCCCAAGCTGGCGACATGCTCAAGATCGTCGAGCGTGCGAATTTTGCTGGTCGCGTGGCGTGCAAGTGCCAATTGCAAATCGCCGGCCTCAACGCCATGCCCGTTGTCGGCAACCCGGATGCGCTTGATGCCGCCTTGCATGAGCTCAATGTCGATACGCGTGGCACCGGCATCGAGACTATTTTCGAGCAATTCCTTTAGCGCGGCGGCTGGGCGCTCGACCACCTCGCCGGCCGCGATTTGATTGGTCAATAGCTCGGGCAGAATGCGGATTGCCGATGGTGGTGAAATTGTTGTCGTGGGCACGGCGGGTATCAAGGTCGAGAAAATCGTTGGCATTGCGAAGAGTTTGGGAATTCTAGCCTGCCGCTGCGCAAGTGCTACTTTTCCGCGCTAAACCGACACTGAACGAGCGGCGACTTTACCGTTGTTCTGCATTGGTCAACAATGTTGACATGACTTGACGAAACCGCCAGTTATGTCTATGGTTAGTGAAATAAAACAAATAGATACAACGCAAATATCGAAAATAGATGACTTGCAGTCGCAGTTTGCCGCAAGTGAAGAGCACGAAATTCGGAAAAGGGTCGGAAATCGTTGAGGATGGTCATCGCGCAATCTGCGGCTGTCATTGAGAATTCGCGCCTGCGCGCAGCAGAGGCGCGCTTCATCCTTTAAATCGTTGTTTCCCGTTTGATGTCTGGAATCAAGGTCTTGTGTGAGCAGCAATCCCGCCACTGAATCGCCCAAGCTGGCCACCGAATTGGACCTGTCGAGTCCTTCGGTGTTCGCGTTCGACCAAGACAAGTTTTCACTCGCCGCACCGGTTGCCGCGCAAGATCGCGCCTTCGTCGGCAAGCACCTTTATACCGAACAAATCCGACTGCTGTACCGGTTTTCGCTCGTCGGTTATCTCGCCGAGCTGATCGTCACCTTCCTGCTCGGCGTCATCCTCTGGGAAACGCTTGGCACTCGTCCGGAATTGTTCGCCTGGTTTGCGGCGATGTTCGTGGTGATGTTGCTGCGCTACGGCAATTACAAATGGTTCATCAAAAAGAATCCGCGCCCGGAAACATTGCTGACATGGGAGCGGCGGATTTTTTTTGGCAGCATCCTGATCGGTTTGCTGTGGGGCGTGATGGGCTCTGCATTACTGCCGCGTTCAGGGCCGACGCAAATGCCGGTGATGATGCTGGTTGCGTTGCTGACGTTGGGCTCGGTCGCGTACTACGCGCCGCACAAATCGCTGTTTTTCTATACGGCGATGGCCTCTTTGTTGCCGATGGGCGTCGTGAACTTTGGTCTCGGCGACCGTGGTTCTTCCGCCATTGGCGCGTCGATCGTGATTTTCGCGGGCCTATTGGTTGCCGTACACAGCAAAGTCCACAAGGCGCTGGTCGATTCGCTGTCCGCGCGCTTCGACAATTTGTTGATCGCGATGCGGCTCGAAGAAGAAAAGATCCGCGTCGAAAAAGCGAATTTGGCACTGGAACTCGAAGCGGGCGAGCGCCGCAAAGCCGAGCGCGCCGAATTGCTCGCGTTGCAGCGCCTGCGTTTGCATCTTGAACGCACACCGCTCGGCGTCATCGAGTGGGATCCTGAATTTCGTATCACCACCTGGAACCCTTCCGCCGAGGGGATTTTCGGCTATGGTGCAGCGGAGGCAATCGGCGAATCCGGCTACATGCTGGTCGAAGGCGAGCAGGACACCGAACGCATGGCCAGCATGTGGATGGAGTTGCAGCAAACGCGCACCTCGACCCGCGTCACGCTCGCCAACAAAACCAACCGCGGCGAGATCATTCATACCGAGTGGTACAACACGCCGCTGGTGGACAACGAGAATAAAGTCATCGGTGTTGCGTCACTGGTGCAGGACATCACCGAACGCCTCAACACCGAGCGCACCATCCATTACATGGCGCATCACGATGCGCTGACCGGCTTGCCGAATCGCCGCCTGATGCAGGATCGCCTCAACCAAGCGATTTTGCAGGCGCGACGCAATCAATCGCACGTCGCGTTGCTATTCCTCGACCTCGATCGCTTCAAGCTGGTCAACGACACGCTCGGCCACGAGACGGGCGATTACGTCTTGCGTGATGTCGCCAAGCGGCTGATGAAGGTGGTGCGCGAAGGCGATACCGTCTCGCGCGAAGGCGGCGACGAGTTCGTCATCATCCTGCCGGATTTGGAAAAACCCGAATCCGCGCAACTCGTCGCCAACAAGATTCTTCACGAGCTTTCGCAATCGATCGAAGTCTCGGGACAAGAATTGACCGTCACCGCCTCCATCGGCATTTCGCATTACCCGAACGATGCGACCGATATCCAGCACCTCCTTAAGCACGCCGATTCGGCGATGTATCAAGCCAAGGATGCGGGCCGCAATACGGCGCGTTTCTTCACGAGCGACTTGAATTTCCTGTTGTCGAAACGCCTCGAAGTCGAGTCACGCTTGCGTCGCGGAATCGAGCGTAGCGAATTTTTCCTGCGCTATCAACCGCAAGTCGATGTGATGAGTGGGCGCATCGTCGGCGTCGAGGCGCTGTTGCGCTGGAACGATCCACAGCAAGGCGAAATTTATCCGAAAGATTTCATCTCCATCGCCGAAGAACTTGGCCTGATCGTGCCGCTGGGCGAATGGGTATTCCGCACCGCCTGCCAGCAAATCAAACTGTGGGACCAAGAGGGTTTCAAGGACATCACCGTTTCGGTGAATCTCTCGCCGCGCCAATTCATTTCCCGCAAACTGTTGCCGTCGATGAAATCCGCACTGCTCGAAACCGGCATCGATCCGCGCCGCATCGACCTTGAAATCACCGAGACGATGGCGATGCGGAACCTCGAACAATCGATCGAAATTCTCACTGAACTTCGACGTATGGGTGCCACCGTATCAATCGACGATTTCGGCGTCGGCTATTCCTCGCTCGGCCAGTTGCGCCGCCTGCCCGCGCAAACGCTGAAGATTGATCGCAGTTTCATTTCGCAAATCCCGGAAGATCCGAACAGTTGTTCGATCACGGAAGCGATTCTCGCGATGGCGAAGCGATTGCATTTGCGTGTGGTGGCCGAAGGTGTCGAGACGCAGGCGCAATTGGATTTCCTGCGGGCGAATAGTTGCGAGGTGTATCAGGGATTCCTCTATGCGAAGCCGTTGACGACGGTGGAGACGACCGCGTTGTTCAAGTCGCAGCGGGCGGCGGCATAGCCTGCGTAAATTTGCGTAGAACGCCATTTGGCGCGGTGTTTCAGTGGTTTTTTGCCTGTGAGGCGCGCCAGTGCTAGAGTTTTGTTTTTCGTCGGGCGCCCTTCGACAAGCTCAGGATAAACCCGGCAGTCGCCCGCGCGGGGATCCAGTGGCGTTTTCTTGGACGTTTCCCGGTGATTGCCGGGGGTAGCCCGGCGGCTACTCACTTTCTTTGCTTCGCCAAAGAAAGTAAGCAAAGAAAGGCGACCCCAACATTGCACAATCGAGTGGCGAAGCGCGTAAAGTTTAAATTATTGGGCCGAAGGTCAACTTGGATTCCCGCCTTCGCGGGAATGACAAAAACAAAAATACGGTCATTTCAATACTCAGGAATGACGAAATCTTTTGCTCGGTCGTCGCCATTCGACCGGGCCCCCATGAGAGTCGCCGAGCAGCGCAGCAAACGCGCGAGGTTTCCGCGAGGACTGTTTGAGGCCGCGCGGAAAGTGCAAACATTTTTGCAAGATCGCCTTCGAGCCCGAGTTCCGCCGCGGCCCGCAGCATGCCTACTTTGCACGCTCCCAGGTTGATCGAATCGTTGCCCACTCGCTAGGAATAAACACGATGCGGTCGGCGGCGATTTCGACTTTTCGTTCAATCGCTTTTCCCGTGTCGAAGTAATCGCTTCCACTGATCGTGATCTTCAACAGGTTCGAGGCGGGATCGAATGAATACTTGCCGAAGTAGGAAAGGTAGCCGCGTCCTTTGATCTGCAATGCCATGTTCCCGGACGCATCGAACGATGCAAAACCGATCGCGTCCTGACCGCTCGGATACCGAATGTCGGACTCGGAACGACGATCCACATGCGACACCAATTTCCAGCTTCCCACGAGACCGCCCGCAGCGACCGTCTGTGCGAATGCATGTCCGGCGAAGGCCAAGAGCGCGAGTGCGCAGGCGGTGAATTTCACCCGTTTTGTCATGTCTCTTCTCCCCAAGTTAGTTTGACGGACTTGAAAGTGAATTATCCCTAAAATAACGGCGTTCATCAAGTACACCGCGCCGCGCGCCATAGGAATTCGACGGAACGCGAATGGGTTTGTTTCAGGCGAGCCGCTGTGGAACGGCAAATCCGAATCTCGAATGAATTTCTATTCAACGACGCCGCGATTGTCCATCGGCAAATTGAGTCCCTGCTCTCTTGCGCACGCTTTCGCCTCCTCATACCCCGCATCCGCATGCCGCATCACCCCCGTCCCCGGATCATTCCAGAGCACGCGTTCGATCCTTCGCGAAGCCGCATCGCTGCCATCACAAACAATCACCACCCCCGCATGTTGCGAAAACCCCATCCCGACGCCACCGCCGTGGTGAATCGACACCCACGTCGCGCCGCTGGACACATTCAACATCGCATTCAGCAGCGGCCAATCGGATACCGCATTCGATCCATCCTTCATCGCTTCCGTCTCGCGATTCGGTGATGCGACCGATCCTGAATCAAGATGATCGCGACCGATCACAATCGGCGCTGTCAATTCGCCTGACTTCACCATTTCGTTGAACGCTAATCCCAATCGATGGCGCTGCCCCAACCCCACCCAGCAGATGCGCGCCGGCAATCCCTGAAAGGCGATGCGGCTTCGCGCCATGTCGAGCCAATGGTGCAGGTGCTTGTCGTCGGGAATCAGTTCTTTGACCTTGGCGTCGGTTTTGTAAATATCTTCGGGATCCCCCGATAACGCCACCCAACGGAAAGGCCCGATACCGCGGCAAAACAATGGTCGAATGTACGCAGGCACGAAGCCGGGAAAATCGAACGCGTTTTTCACGCCCTCTTCCAGCGCGACCTGACGAATGTTGTTGCCGTAATCGAGCGTGGGAATGCCGGCATGATGCAAATCCAGCATCGCGCGCACCTGAACGGCCATGGAGGCACGCGCGGCGGCGGCGACGGCAATTGGGTCAGTCAGCCGCCTTGCAGCGGCTTCCTGCATCGTCCAGCCCTGCGGCAAGTAGCCATTCAACGGGTCATGCGCGGAGGTTTGATCGGTGACGACATCGGGCCGCGCTTTGCTGTCCCCCTTTTTAACGCGCGCAACAATTTCTGCGAAGACGTCGGCCGCGTTACCGAGCAGGCCCACCGAGATCGCTTCGCTCTTTTGATGCGCGACATGAATGATGTGCAAGGCCTCATCCAGTGACGTGGCTTTGGCATCGACATAACGGGTACGCAATCGAAAATCGATGCGCGTCTCATCGCATTCCACCGCCAGCATCGACGCACCCGCCATGGTCGCGGCCAGCGGCTGCGCGCCACCCATGCCGCCGAGCCCGCCGGTGAGAATCCACTTCCCGCTAAGCTCGCCGGCAAAATGCTGTCGACCGATCTCGACAAACGTCTCATAAGTACCCTGCACAATGCCCTGCGAGCCGATGTAGATCCAACTACCCGCCGTCATTTGCCCGTACATCATCAGGCCCTTGCGATCGAGCTCGTGAAAATGTTTCCACGTCGCCCAATGCGGCACCAGATTTGAGTTGGCGAGCAACACACGCGGCGCATCTTCATGCGTGCGGAATACGCCGACCGGTTTGCCGGATTGGATCAGCAGCGTCTCGTCGGGTTCGAGTCTTTTAAGCGCCGCAAGAATCGCATCGAAACATTGCCAATCACGCGCGGCGCGGCCAATACCGCCGTACACCACCAGATCCTGCGGGCGCTCGGCAACATCGCAATCGAGGTTGTTTTGAATCATCCGATACGCGGCTTCAATCAACCAATTCTTGCAAGTGATCGCGCTGCCGCGCGGCGCGCGAATCATGCGGCTGGCATCGTGTCGCGGATCGGCGACGGCATGACGGGATAGATCATTCATGAGCGATTCTCCGATGGTGCCAAAAATGTTACGTCGCGCTCAGCGCAGCGTCCCGACGATCACCGGGCCTGCAATCAGCAGCCATGCGACGACCACCAGCGTCACGCTCAGAAAAACGGCGGCGCTGCCAAGATCCTTTGCGCGTTTCGAGAGATCGTGATTTTCAAGACTCACGCGATCAACCACCGCTTCGATCGCCGAATTCAGCAACTCCACGATCAGAACTATCAACAATGTCGCGATCAGAAATACGCGCTCGGTTGCGCCAAGCGGCAGCCAAATCGCCAGCGGTAACAATATGGCGCAAAGCATCAATTCCTGCCGGAACGCGTGTTCGTGTTTCAGTGCCGCGCCGAATCCTTCGAACGAATAAAATGCCGCGCGCCAAATTCGTTGCAATCCGCTTTTGCTTTTATAGTTGCTTTTCAAGAATTTCTCCCGCAATCATATCCATCAAGCAACCATTGTAGCGAGTGTCTAGTTGCACAAGTTTGCGCCAAACCGAAAACCGTTTGGCACCCCCAGTGCAAGGCCGCAGTTGGCAAACTCGCCAAAGCCATAGCACCGCTATGGCGCGGATTTGCAACGCCGCAATGGGGGATGCCAAGCGGTTTGAATGTCGCAAAACTTATGCAAATAGACACACACATGGCAGGATTGTTCACGACTGCCGGACAGTGTAAATCTTGCCGTCGCGCGGGCGCGCGGCGCGGCCTATAATCGGCAATCATTTACCCGGCGAAACATCCCGCACCCAGTCATTGCCCCCATGCCAACGACTCACGAGCAACTCCTCAAAGCCCTCGACGAACCCGTGTTTGAAATCGATGCGGGCGGCCAGATTGTCTATGCGACCGATGCGCTCTCGCGCTGGATCGGCCGCGCGGCCGATGGCGCGATCACCGAACTCCTCCCGTCAGGCGAGCGCTCACGTTTCGAGCAGACACTCGCGCGCGTGCTTGACGGCAAAACGGCGACCGCCGTGATGGAACTCACGTTGACGGCTGAAAATGCGCAGGTGCCGGTTGAATTAAAACTCACTGCCGGCCAACGTGACGGCGGCAAGGTCGTGACCGTCGCCGGGTGGTTTCGCGATATCAGCATGGAGAAAGCCAAAGAAGCTGCCGCCAATGTGCAAGGCACGCACTTGCTGGATCTGGTTGAAAACATTGCCGATGCCTGCGTGGTGGAAAACCATGAAGGCAGCGTGGAAATGGTCAACGCGGCCTTTTGCGAATTGTTCAGGATCGAAGCAGCGGCACAATCGCTGGTGGGCATCGCCTGTGAGGAACTCTTCACGCAAGCCTCCGCCGCCACGGGAAAAAAAGTCGCGCCAATTTATTTTCCGCTCGACTCCGACCAGAACGATGAATTCGAGTTCGAGCTCGCAGACGGAACCCGCGCCAAACAACATTCACTGCCAGTCGCCGGGGAAACCGGCGTCTCCGGTCGACTACATATTTTCCGTGCGCTCGATACCGGTGCCACCGCAGTAACAGTCGCCGCACCCGGTTCCGCCACACTCGCTGCGCAATCGCAACTGGTGGAGAAAATCGCCCGTAATCTGGCGACAACACTTGAGGCGGCGGGCGGCGCGATTCACCGCGCGGAGCAGATGCATCTACCCGTCACGGTGATCGAACATTTTCGGCGTGTCGAGACCGCCGCAAGATCTGCGTTCGCCGACATCGCTGGCCTGATCGATCTCGCCCATGTCGAAGGCGGCGATCTCAAACTCGAGGCGATGGAGTTCCACCTGCGCGACCGCATCGCCAATATGCTTGAGGCCGTGGTGCAGATGGCTGAAGAGCGCTCGATTCAATTGCGCCTGAGAATCGAACAGGACGTGCCCGATAACCTGGTCGGCGACGGCGCGCGTCTGATGCTGGTATTACGAAGCCTGCTGGAAGCCGGCATGAACAGCGCCACCGGTGAAAATGGCGGCGGCGAACTCGCGCTGGTGGTGGAACCGGAGTATTCGGCCGAGAACCTGATTCACCTGAACTTCCGCGTCGACAGTACGCCGCCAAAGGGCGCGGCGCGGCAAAAAAATGCGACCGCGACCGCGTTGATGCAACTCTCGCTCGCGCGTCAGATCGTGCGCGCGATGGGCAGCAAAGGCGCCGGCAAGATCGACGTACGTGAGAAGAAAGAAACCACGGTTCACCAATTCACGGCGGTGTTTCCGTATCGCAGTGTGAAAGAGGCGCGCACCCGTCCGACCTTTGTCACGCTTACTGGCTTGTCAGTGTTGATTGTCAGCGCCGATCCCGCGCAGAGGAAGGAACTCTCCGACCTCGCGCGCGCCTGGCGAATGCAGCCGCGCGAGGCCGACAATGTGGGCGTGGCGCTGCAATTGCTCGGTCGCATGGTCGGCGAATCGAACGCGATTCCGCTCGTCATCACGTCGAATGAATTGCCGATCCAGGATGGCTTCCTGCTCGGCTACCGCATCAAGCATCATCCGCGCTTAAAGCAGACCGCAGTCATCATGCTCGCCAAATCCGGTAAGCCCGGCGACGCGATCGCCTGCCGCGAAAACGGCATCAGCGCCTACCTGCGCCAGCCGATCGCCGCCAATCAAATCAACGAGGCGATCTCTGCCGTGATGGGCACGCAGGACGACGATGCCGACGCCACATCAACCTTGATCACGCGCCACTCGCTGCGCGAAGCCAAGGCCGGCAGCGTGTTAATCGTGGATCCGAACCGCGAACACGCGATCATTGCGATCAGCGCGTTGAGAAAAAAAGATTATCGCGTCGTCCATACCGACACGGCCGATGAGGCCTACACCGAAATCAGCCAGGATGTTTTCGATTTGCTGATCATCGACCCGATGGCAAAGGGTTTTGCGGAACTCGGCATTGAAGGAATTTCGGATCGCCTGCAAGAAAAATTTGCGTTGGCGACGGTATCGATTCCAGTGCTATTGGCGGTGGAAGAGGATGTTTCCGCAGTGGAGTTTGGTTTCAGCGGGATGCTGAAGAAGCCGTATGAGAAAGAAATCTTGTTGCAGAAGGTGGCGGGGTTGATTCCGGTGAAGGGGGTGGGGTAGGTGCAAGTCGGCGGCTGCAATACGTATCACTCCTTTCGCCAAAACACCCCTGCCCAATCCACTTTCTCAATACGACTGACGATGTTATGGCGCGCACGGAATTCGTCAATGGCCTGACGGCATGGAGGGAAATCGCCATAATCGTCGGCAATGATGAATCCGCCCGGAACGACCTTGTCATATAGCGCGTTCAGCGCATCCAGGGTTGACTCGTACAAATCGCCATCGAGGCGCAGCACCGCCAACCGTTCGATGGGCGCGTCGGGCAAAGTGTCGCGGAACCACCCCTTTAGAAAACGCACCCGTTCATCAAGCAAACCATACCGGCGGAAATTTTCCTGCACGTCTTCAAGCGAAACCGCGAGGCTTGGTGCCACACCGGCGCTCAAGTCGTAGCCGATGTCCGGCGAGAGACTAGGCACCGGCAGGCCTTCAAACGAATCGGCGACCCAGACCGTTCGATCATCCATATCCCACGCTGCCAGATAGCCGCGCATAAAAATCGAACCGCCACCGCGCCATACGC
Organism: Betaproteobacteria bacterium; assembly: GCA_031419255.1. Classification (GTDB taxonomy): domain Bacteria; phylum Pseudomonadota; class Gammaproteobacteria; order Burkholderiales; family Usitatibacteraceae; genus UKL13-2. The sequence continues at coordinate 4,482 of JANOKK010000230.1, read as the reverse complement.
CCGTTTCGATCAGGTCGCCCGGAACACCATCGCGGCGCACGGCATCCAGACAAAACTCAATGTTATCCATACGCTTCGCACCCATCATCGTGTGCGAAAACTCAACTACGCCGCGCAGATCAAGCGCGCGGTTGTTGCCACGCCCATCCGCAGCATTTAGGCGCCACCAGACATTGCCTTCCTTGCGCGCTTCCTTAACCATCGCCACCCACTCCGGTAGCCGAAGGTGGATTTCCCGTACGACCTCCAGATCCACATTTTTCTCTAGCGCGAGGCGAGAGAAAATATACAAGAATCGAACCTCGTTTTCGAGGTAAATTTCATTGAGCAAACTGCTCTTCAATAGCGAGAGGTAGCGTTGTGGCAGATCCATATTTCTCCCTTCGGCGGCCTTACGAATCGATGGAAAAAATCCGTCGGTAATGTTGCGTCAAGCACAGCGCGATTTCGTTCGTCGAGCCAACTGAATGATGGAATGAATTCGCCATTTTAGCGGTGCGAAACCGAATGCATCGCAACACTTAACGCATCGACCAGCTCTGCGAAGCCTTTCCCACATCGCGACAGCATGCGTAGGGTGGGCAAAGCGCAGCGTGCCCGCCGTTGGGCACCCCGTGGGCACGCTGCGCTCTGCCCACCCTACCGATTTTAGCGAACCTGCGCGCTTGCCACACGCCCACCGAATTCTGAAAATACGCAAACATCGGCGCGTCGTTGGGCGAATCACCGATGAGCACAAATTCGTTCTTGTGGGAATCGAGATCAGATCCGAATCGCTCCTTCATAAATAATTTCGTGGTCGACAGTTTGTCGTACTCACCCAGCCAACGTTTACGTGAACTGAACTAATTTTGGCGGTGAGGCCATCGGACTCCATCAGCGTTTTGATGCGCTTGTTTTTGCACTCAGTAGAACGGGCGCGTCTTCACAAAAGTCGCCGGGCCAGAACCCATTTTGGTAGACTATCGGGCCGATTTCTCGCTCTTGCCAATCACCATCAGTGCATGCGACGCCGTAACAATTTGAATCCCTGCGTGCTCTTTGAGGGACAGCAAATCTTCGTCTCCCGAGACGATGAAATCAGCGTTGGCGGCCACGGCGCATGCAAGCACCTCATCATCGTCCGGGTCACGGCATTTTTGGCTGTGCCAAGGGCGCGACCCGCAGTACCACAAAGGCTCTGGTGATTTCGTTGGCTAGCGCTTCAGCGGTTGTATTGATGCGCTGAAGGCGCGAGGAAAGATGTGGACGTGCCAAAACGTCAGTGAGCTCAGCCAAAAGTGCGGGGCTGGTGAACAACTCAAATCCATCGGTCGCGCGAAGCGCCGTAAACAATCGATACGGTGTTCCCTCCCATAAAAGCGCGGAGATAAGCGTCTTGGTATCGACAACAACGCGCATCTATCAGCGGCTCGCACGCTCGCGCCGTGCGGCGCGAGCCATCTCAATTTCCGCGCTGATCTCGTCCTCCGTCACCGGTTGAATGCCCACCGCGACTAACGCCGGGGCGATTGCAAGAAGGCGGTCGATCCCACTTTGGCGCATCGCGCGGGCAGACACAAAATCAACGAAATCCATGACTTCCGCTTGCTTCTCGGGTGGCAAAGCGCGCAGCTTCGCAATCAATACCTGTTCGATGTTGGCATTCATATCATGGTTCCTTCGCGGCGTTCCAAATGATTTCCCAATCCGACGATTCTTGATTGTACGTGAATGACGTATTGCCTTCACTTCGAGAATCTGATTGCTGCTTCATTCCACCCGTTTACAGCGAATCAAAACGTCGACCACTTCTGAAAAACCCATGCCACACCGCGAAGGCGTAACGTACACGGGGCGCGCCGGCGGCAAATCCAGAAACTTTCTTACGTTGGCCACACCCACCGAATGCGGAAAATACTCAAACATCGGCGCATCATTGGGTGAATCACCGACGAAAATGAATTCATTCTTGTGCGCGTCCAGATCGATGCCGAATCGCTCCTTCAAGAATAGTTTCGTGGTCGACAGTTTGTCGTACTTACCCAGCCAGCCGTTGACGTGAATTGAGCTGATCTTCGCGGTGAGGCCGGCGGCTTCCATCAGCGTTTTGATGCGCTCGATTTCCGTGCGCGGCAAGGCAGGTACATCTTCGCAAAAGTCGATGGCGATATCGGCTTCGCGATACGCCTGATCGGAGGCGAGTGCGGTGCCGGGCACGGCTTCAAGAATTTGCTGCGCGATTGCGGAGAGTTTTTTACGGTCGCACTCGCGCGTGGCGCTGTCCTTAATAAAGCGTTGCTTGAGTTTTTTTTCTGCCTGATCGAACCAGAAATAAAATGCGCCGTTTTCGCCGACCACGCCGTCGACCGGCCACAGGCGCGCGATGTGATCGCACCAGCCGGCGGGGCGACCGGTAATGGGGACAGTGATAAAGCCGGCGCGTTTCAGCGCGGACATCGATGCGTAGGCTTCGGCAGTAAGTTGTCCGTCGGTGGTGAGGGTGTCGTCGATGTCGAACAAGGCGCCTCTAATTTGGCGGCGCGCGGCGAGTGGGAATTCGGAGAGGGGTTTCACTTCACATGGCCATTGTCAATCGACGTACGTCCAACACATCCCGTTCGTGCTGAGCTAGTCGAAGCACATGTTGGCATGTCGTAGGTCGCGCATGTGGGTGATGCCGCCCCCTCTCCCGGCCTGTCGGCCCCTTGCAGGGCGCGTTGCCCGCTGCATCGGGCAACTGTTCGGCTGGCGCATCGCATGCGATGCGAATTCCCAGCCTCACCCCCCTCCCACGAGGTGAGAGGGACGCGTGCGGTTGAGCAGGGAAACATAAAAACTTCTGCACCCTATTGCTGGTGCGCCTTTCCAGCCATTTATGCTCGGTGAAGCTCATGGATACTAGACTTTTGCTTTCGTGCGAATGAATACCGCCGTGCGTTCCCGCTCGGCCGCGTCCATGTGCAGGCCACATTTGGTGCGCCGCCAGAGGATATCGTCGGGCATCCTTGCCCATTCTTCGCTCATACAGAAATCGATTTCACGTTCGGACAATAGCGTGGCTCCTGCGCCAAAAATTTCACCGAGTTGGGTCATTGATCGCACACCATCCAACAATTTCCCGGTGCGCGAACCATGGCGCGAGGCGAGGCGGCGCAGGTAGTCGATCGGCAGGCCTGGATGTTTTTTTATTGCGTCTTGAACGACCTCATCCAGCGATTCGATATCGCCACCCGGCAGCGATTCGTCCGCGGTCCACGAACCGGTCATTGAGGGGTAATACGCTTTCAAATCATGTAGCGCTTCTTCAGCAAGGCGCCGATAGGTGGTGATCTTGCCGCCGAAGATAGACAGTAGCGGCAGTTTGCCGGCGTCATCGTTCACCTTCAACACATAGTCGCGGGTGATTTCGGCGGGATTGTCACTACCGTCGTCGTAGAGCGGGCGCACGCCGGCGTAGCTCCACACAACATCGCTTTCGCGCAATGGCTTATCGAGGAATCGATTGACCGCTTGCACGAGGTAGCGCGTTTCTACCGGCGTGATACCGGCGGCGTCATCGAGGTTTTCAACGGTCACGTCAGTGGTGCCGATCAGGCTGAATTTTTCCTCGAAGGGAATCACGAACACGACACGCTTGTCGTTGTTTTGCAGGATGTAGGCATGCGCCTTGTCGTGCACGCGCGGCACCACGATGTGGCTGCCTTTCACCAATTTGGCGGTGGCATCCATACGGATTTTCAGCGCATCGTCGAGCAGTTGTTTTACCCATGGCCCGGCAGCATTCACCACACCGCGCGCGCTGACGATTGATTCACTTTCACTGTCGACATCGCACAGCGTCAATTGCCACGCACCACTCTTGCGCTCGCCCGATGTAAGGCGGGTGCGCACACGGATCTCGGCACCGTGATCGCGCGCGGAGATTGCATTGAGCACCGTGAGGCGCGCATCATCCACGCGTGCATCGGAATAATAAAATCCGCGGCGGATGACGGGTTTCAATCCCGCGCTGTAAGTCTCATTCGGAAACGTCACCATGCGTGAACCGGGCAACGAAATCTTGCCGCCGATATGGTCGTACATGAAGAGGCCGATTTGCACCATCCACGCCGGACGCATGTGTTTGTCGTGCGGCAGGATAAATTCCATCGGGTGAATAATGTGCGGCGCGATTCTCAGCAGCACCTCGCGCTCCTGCAGCGCTTCCCGCACCAGGCGGAACTCGTATTGCTCAAGGTATCTGAGGCCGCCGTGGATGAGTTTGGAGCTCCAAGAACTGGTGGCGGAGGCAAGGTCATCCTGCTCGACCAACAGCACCTTCAAACCGCGCCCTGCCGCGTCGCGAGCGATGCCGCAGCCGTTGATGCCGCCGCCGATAATGGCGAGGTCGTAGAGAGGTTTGCTCATGCGGAGAGTCGGTGACGAAATTTGTCCAGCCACAACAATGAAAACGCGGTTTTGGTGTCGGTGATTTCACCGGTTCCCACCTTTTCCACCGCG
>JANOKK010000229.1:0-1069 GCA_031419255.1 Betaproteobacteria bacterium | reverse complement strand
AATCGAAGCGAAAAATGAGCTGGGCGAGGGCAGATTTTGACGATTTTCAAGCCAATGGTTGTTCCATTGGCGCAGAGAAGCGGCAAAATATGTACCGGCCAGATCATTTTGCAGCCGATTCTCCTTAAGTCCGACAGGCTGCTAGAGTGCCGTTGGAGAACTGACGCTGCGAGAATAATCGTAGATCGTCTATTCATGCGGATTTCGGGATCAAATGCCGTCAAAAAGCCCACCATTGCTTGACTATCATTTTTTGCATGGCGTCTGCCGCGCACTCGCGCCATCAGCTTTGATGATGCGTGAACCAATCAAACATGGCATCTAAGGCAAAAAACGCCTGTGCGATAATCCGGCAAAAGCGGTTGAAGATCGCATGCGCAAGAATTTGGCCTCGCACGTTAATCCAACCTGAGACGTATCCCATGAACGACGCCCGTTCGCCCAACCCTCATCAAGCCGATTCGGTTGCTTCCGTTCCGGCCGGGGGCAGCGACAAGGCGCTTGGCATCGTCTTTTGCGTGGTGTTTTTGCTGGTCGCGCTCTACCCGCTGGTGGGAGGTTCGCCCATTCGGCTTTGGTCATTGGGCGTTGCGGCGCTATTTCTGGCTGCCGCATTTTTGGCGCCTCGCCTGCTCGCGCCCCTGAACGTAATCTGGACAAAATTCGGGCTGCTGCTGCATCGCATCGTCAGTCCGATCGCATTATTGATCGTGTTCTGCCTGGCCGTCATTCCCACCGGCCTGTTGATCCGTTTGCGGGGCAAGGATCTATTGCGGCTGCGCCTTGAGCCCGACGCCAAGACGTATTGGATCGAGCGTGATCCGCCGGGACGCGCGGACCAACAAATGAAAAAACAATTCTGAGGAACAGGGCATGATTTCATTCATTCGCGAACTTTGGGATTTCTTGCGTGCGCGGAAGAAATTCTGGCTGCTGCCGATATTGATTGTAATGGCGCTGCTCGGGGCATTGATTGTGCTGGCGCAAGGTTCGGCGGTTGCACCCTTCATCTATACCCTGTTTTGACCCATGCACATCCTTGGCATCTCGGCCTACTACCACGATAGTG
>JANOKK010000228.1:0-2949 GCA_031419255.1 Betaproteobacteria bacterium | reverse complement strand
TTTCAACGCCTTCACCAACTCGTCATTCATTTGCGCGATCACCGCCGTCGGTGTGCCGGCAGGCGCGACCACGCCCCACCACGCCACCGAGTCGAACCCCGCAACACCCTGCTCGGCTACTGTCGGCGTATCGGGTAATTTGCTGGATCGTTTGGCGGACGTGACGGCGAGAGGCACCAACATCTTGGCGTCGATTTGCGGCTTGGCTAAAAAGATGGTGCCGATCATCAACGGCACGTGGCCGGCGATGGCGTCTTGCACCAGCGGGCCGCCGCCTTTGTAGGGGATGTGATTGAAAGACGTGCTGGCGAGGTTTGCGATTTGCGTCATCGCCAGATGGCCGAGGCTGCCGGAACCGATGCTGCCGTAGGACACCGCATCGGCCTTGGTTTTTCCGATCGCGATAACTTCCTTGAAGTCCTTGTACGAGGCACCAGGAAACTTGGCGATCACCATCGGCGAGGTGCCGATCATCATCACGGGGGCAAGGTCTTTCAGCGTGTCGTAGGGGATGTTGGGAATGAGGCTCGGATTCACGCCGTGGGTATCGAACACCACCGCAAAGTTATAGCCGTCCGGTGGGGATTTGGCGACCGCAAGTGTGCCGATCGATCCCGATGCGCCGCCTTTGTTGTCCACCACGAATTGCTGGCCGGTTTGCTTGGTCAATTGGTGGGCGAGGATGCGCGAAACGGTATCGACCGATCCACCGGGTGGAAATACCGCGACGATTTTCACTGGTTTGTTCGGCCATGCTTGCGCGGCCGCATCGAATGCCGCGAACAATGAAACACCTAACAAACATGCACGCAAAATATTGTTCATACGGTTCTCCCAATGTTGATATTCGCGGCCATGCTATCACGACGTTTTGAGCTGTCTCTTGACCTCGGCAAGCATTGGATTCAGGGTTCGCCCGCCTCCGCGTTTCGCAGCGGACGATCCAGCCAGTAGCGCTGACGCTGGTCGCGATAGCCAATCACACTTGGTGCATTGCCGGGGATGAACTTGACGGTTATTGCACCGAGATAATCGGTGCGTAGTATTGAAATTTTTCTCGCTGCGTAGCGCGCCATTACCGCTTCATTCGGATGCCTAAAGCGGCTGCGATAGCCGACCGGCACCAATGCCAGTTTCGGCTCAACGGCATCGATGAAAGCATCGGTCGATGAGGTACGGCTGCCGTGATGCGGCACCACCATCACATCAGCTTTCAAGACGCCTTTGTCATATTCAAATCGCGAAAGCAATTGCAGCTCGGATAATTTTTCGATATCGGCGGTCATCAGGATCGTGCCACCGGGCGCAGTGATCTTTAGCGTACAACCGAGATTGTTGGTCTTCACGCCTGCCTTGTCGTAGGCCTCACTCGCGGGGTGGATGATGTCGAAATCCACGCCATCCCAGCGCCACGTATCACCGGCTTCGCATTTCATCAACTCAGCCGCACCCGCCAGCGCGGCACTGTCGGCTTTCATCGAAGACATCACCCATTTCGGTTTGCGCGCATCGATGATCGATTTGGCACCGCCGCTATGGTCGTCATCGGCATGCGTCACGATCAATGCATCGAGTTCGCGAATGCCTTCGCCGCGCAGAAACGGGACGACAATGCGGCTGCCTGAATCGGCATCTGGATTCCACGTGGGGCCGGTGTCGTAAACCAGACTGTGATGTGCCGTGCGCACGACGGTGGCGAGGCCCTGCCCAACATCCAGCAAATGCACCCACAATTCGCCTTCTTTCGGCGCGGGCGGCAGTATGAAAAGCATCGGCAATGTGAATACGGCGCCGGCGAAACGTAACGGTGCACCGCGTGGTGCCAGTATCCACATCATACCCACGAGCGCCAATCCGGCGGTCCACAACGGCGGCGCATGCGATTGCCAAACGGCATTCGGCAATTCCGCGAGCCATGAGAGCGCGAAGTAACAAAATTGCATCACCCCATGCGCCAAATGCAAAATCCAATCGGCGGAAAAAATCTGCCCCAATAAAGCACCCAACAGCGTAATCGGCACCACCACCAGGCTCACCAATGGAATCGCGAACGCGTTCGCAATCGGCGAAATGATCGAGACTTCCTGAAACAGCAACAGCGTCATCGGCAGCAACCCAAGCGTGACGGCCATCTGGGTTTTCACGGCACTGGAAAAAGCACTGGCCGCACCGGTGCGGTTCGCGGTGACAAAGAAAATCATCGCGACCGCGCCAAATGAGAGCCAAAACCCCGGTGCAAGCACCGCCCAAGGATCAATCAGCACCACCGCCAGCATTGCCCACGCCAGAATTCTCGAACCGGAAATGCCGTGCCCAACCACAGCGCAATCGCGATGGCGGCGAGCATGAAAAACGTGCGCTGGGTCGGCACCGAAAATCCTGCAATGAGCGCATAGCATAACGCCGCGATCGCACCCGAGAGTGCTGCGGCGCGCTGCGCGGGCAGGCGCAACGCGAGCGCCGGCACACGCGCCCACAGGCGAAACGTCAGCCAATAAATCAGGCTCGCGACCATGGTGATATGCAATCCGGAAATCGACATCAAATGCCCGGTGCCAGTGCGCCAAAACGCTTTCCACTGTTCAGGGGGTATGGCGCTTTGTTCTCCGATGGCGAGCGCGATCAGCACACCGCGATAAGGGCTATCCGTCAATGCGGCCAGCATCTGACCGCGAATCGCCAACCGCATGCGGTCGATGCGAATCATGAAACCGTCCGCGTGGGTCATTTGCTTTTCGTTGACACCCTTGACGCGGATATAGCCGGTCGCGCGGATGCCGCGCTCCAATGCGAAGGCCTCGAAGTCGAAACCATGCGGATTCAGGGTGCCGTGCGGGCGCCGCAGCCGCACCGTGAGATGCCAGCGTTCGCCAGGCGCCATGACCGGCGCGAGCGCAATTTCGTTGGTCTTGCGATTGGTCTCAACGTACCACGCGAGCGATAGCCGCT
>JANOKK010000227.1:0-9939 GCA_031419255.1 Betaproteobacteria bacterium | reverse complement strand
GGCGATCAAATCGGTGGCGAATACCAGCAAGCCCAAGGTCGCGGATGCCAATGACATCATCCATGTCGCCAGGAGCGCGACATGAACCCGTTGCCACCAATCAAAGTATCGCGCCGCCATTTCCTGCAAGGCTCGACCGCCGTAGCCGGCAGCCTCGTCGTCGGCTTTCATATTCCGTTTGTCAAATCTGCCGATGCGGCCGATGCGGTGCAACCGGAAATCAACGCGTGGGTGGTGATCAAACCTGATGACACCGTCGTCATCCGCATCGCGCGCTCGGAAATGGGTCAGGGCACCTTGACCGGCCTCGCGCAATTGGTGGCTGAAGAATTGGAATGCGATTGGGCCAAGGTGACGACCGAATATCCGACGCCCGGCCAGAGTGTGGCGCGGAAACGCCCCTGGGGCAGTTTCGGCACCGGCGGCAGTCAGGGCATTCGCGGCTCCCACGACTATGTGCGCAAAGGTGGTGCCACGGCGCGCGTGATGCTGGTGCAGGCGGCGGCGGCTGAATGGAAGGTGCCGGTAAACGAATGCGTGGCCGCGAACAGCGTGATCACACATACGCCGTCGAAACGCACGATGACGTTCGGCAAGGTCGCCGCCACCGCCGCGACACTCACGCCGCCCGCCGAAGTGACGCTGAAAGACGCGAAGGAGTGGAAAATTGCCGGTAAGCGCATGGCGCGATTGGATACCATCGACAAGACCACCGGCAAACAAATTTACGGCATGGATATCTCGATGCCGGGCATGTTGAACGCGGCGATCAAAGCCTCTCCCGTGTTTGGCGGCAAGGTAAGAAATGTCGATGATGCGGTGGTGCTGAAACGCCCCGGTGTGACGCGCGTATTGCGTGTGGGCGACAACGCGGTCGCGGTCGTCGCCGATACCTGGTGGCGCGCCAAGACCGCGCTTGATGCGTTGAAAATCGAATGGGACGAAGGCCCGAATGCGAAAGCATCCAGCGCGAGCTTCGCCGAGATTCTCAACGCGGGTCTTGACGCGAAAGAAGCGGTGGTCGGCAATCAGATTGGCGACGCGGCGGCCGCGATCGCCGGTGCCGCAAAAAAAGTGGACGCGATTTATTCGTACCCGCATCAAAACCATGCCTGCATGGAAACCATGAACGCGACCGCGAAGTGGACGCCCGAGCGCTGCGAAGTCTGGACGCCGACCCAGAACGGTGAGGGTGCCTTGGCGGCAACGTCGGAAGCGGCCGGCTTGCCGCTGGAGAAGTGTGAACTCTACAAAATGCATCTGGGCGGTGGCTTCGGACGGCGCGGCGGCACCGACTGGATTCGACAGGCGGTGTTGATCGCCAAAGAAATGCCGGGCACGCCGGTTAAGCTGATCTGGTCGCGCGAAGAAGACATGGCGCAAGGGCGCTATCACCCGATCACACGCTGCAAGTTGAGTGCCGGTCTTGACGCGGCAGGCAACGTGACAGGCCTCTCGATGCGCATTTCCGGGCAATCGATTCTGGCCGGCGTGATGCCAGAGCGCATCAAGGATGGCAAAGACCCAGTGGTGTTTCAGGGATTGAACGCGAGCGGCCCGGAAGCGTCGATCGGCTATACCTTCCCCGCGTTGATGATCGACCACGCGATGAAGAATCCGCATGTGCCGCCGGGTTTCTGGCGCGGCGTGAACTTGAACCAGAACACGATTTATCTCGAGTGTTTCATCGACGAACTCGCGCAGGCGGCGGGTCAGGATGCGCTCGCCTTCCGCCGCAATTTGATGGCCAATCATCCGAAACATTTGGCGGTGTTGAACGCCGCCGCCGAACGCGCCGGCTGGGGCAAGCCCGCCGCACCGGGCGTGTTCCGCGGTTTGGCGCAGGCAATGGGTTACGGCAGCTATGTGGCGGCGTGTGCGGAAGTCTCGGTGAATGCGGCGGGCGAATTGAAAATTCATCGCATCGTCGCCGCGACCGACCCCGGCCACGCCGTCAATCCGCAACAAATCGACGCGCAGGTGGAAGGCTCGTTCGCGTATGGATTGTCGGCGGCGTTATACGGCGAGTGCACGGTGAAAAATGGCCGCATCGAGCAAAGTAATTTTCACGACTACCCCGCGATGCTGATGGCTGCGATGCCGAAGGTTGAAACAGTGATTGTCGCGTCGGGCGGATTCTGGGGTGGCGTGGGCGAGCCGACGATTGCGGTTGCGGCACCGGCGGTGCTGAACGCGATTTTTGCGGCGACGGGAAAACGCATTCGCGATCTGCCGTTGAAGAATCATGATTTGAAAAGGGCGTAGTCGATTGTCTCAACCGTGCGCCTTCTGCTTTCTTCAATGCGCGTCGGCGAATTCCGATTGGCGATGTTTCGCCGAATCGCGACCCAAACGCCAACTACCTTCCCGTCCCACCCATGTCGCTCAACGGCGAATTGTCGGCGAATGCAAAGCCGCATTTGCCGGTACGCTTGACTTGATACATCGCGCGATCCGCCAAACGCCGCAGCGTGACCAGATCGGCGGCGTCTTCGGGAAAGATTGAAATGCCGATGCTGGCACTGCAAGGTAGCGATTGGCCAGCGTAAGTCACGGGCCGACAAATGCTCGCCACGAGTTTCTCGGCGATTGGAATCGCCTCGTCGCGGTGATTCAATTTGCCGAGGATGACGACGAATTCATCGCCGCCGACGCGCCCGACCGTGTCCTCGCCACGCACGCATTCGCGCAGGCGTCCTGCGACGGTGCGCAGCAATTCGTCGCCGGCATCGTGCCCCCAGGTGTCGTTGACATGCTTGAAGCCGTTGAGATCGACGAACATCACGGCCACACGGGCACCGCTGCGCAGCGCCGAATGCACTTTCATTTGCAGCCGATCCTGGGTGAGCTTGGCCATTGGCAGGCCGGTGAGTTGATCTTTGCCTGCGAGCTCGGTGATGGTGTCGCGTTGCTGCTCGATTTCGCGAACCAAATCGACGATGGTTGCCTGATACACACCAAATGCCGTGAAGACCAGAAACGGCATGATCGCGGCGGAAATCAGCAATGAAGCCCAGGCCGATAGACTGGTCATATACAAATTCGCATCGAAGGGAACCTTCAGAATGCCCTGCGTGAACAGAAACGCGGCCAACAGCATGGCAACACCGGATGCCGCCACCACCATCAGGCCGGTGCGCAGAGGAAAAAATGTGCTGGTCAGCAAACTGCACATGATGAGAAACCAGACCCCCGAGCCGAGCAAACCCATCGTGAAAACTCCGCTTGCACCGATGACCGCGAATAGTGTGAGCAGAATCTTGAGTTTGGTCGCGTAGGAAATATATCGGCGCGCGAGGAACAAGGCGACAACCAGCACGCCAACCGCCAAATGAAACGCATAAACCGGGTGCCAGCCGGTGACATACGCGCGTGCCACTGACGCGGGCGCACCCACCAGCGCGATGACCAGCATGCCGATCCAGAGCCGATCGAGAAATGCGTGGCGGATTGCCTGTATACGATCCGGCACCACGGCCGATCCGGGCACGCACGCTTCCAAAAAATGGGACTTATTCGTTGACAACACCGCTCCCGGGAATGTTTCGCTTGCGGGAAAGCATAGCAAATGATTGGGCAGGCGGCGGCAAGTATTTTTTGCTCGTTACCGCAAGGAATTCCTTCGGCGAGGCATCCATTTGATCGCCGATTTTGCCTGCTTCGGGTGCCGCCTTTCGCGATTCGTCGCTCAGCAGATGTTGGTTGCCACGCGACGCCGCATATTCAATGTGTGTTGCGGGTCGCGGGTCGGTGCCGATGGACGGCGCAAACAATTTTTGTGGAAAGGGATTTACGATGAAATTTCTGCTCTGGTTCATTCTGCTGGTTCTCTGCTGGCCGCTCGCCATCATCGCGCTGGTGTTGTATCCGATCGCATGGTTGCTCTTGCTGCCGTTTCGATTGGTCGGCATCGCGGTGGAAGGCGTATTCGCATTGTTGCGCTCGATGGCAATGTTGCCGGCGAGACTGCTGCGGGGCAGCTGACGGGACTCTATGCGGAGGGTGTCGCGGATTAACTTTTCCTGCGATTATTTACTCGGCGACATCACGCGAATTACCTAGAACGCCATTCGGCGGGTGTTTCCGGACGAAAATGCTCCGAAAACCGCGCCAGCGCTAGAGTTTTACCAATTCACTGCTGGTACGCGAAATCATTGGCGAATGAATTCGTGCGCCGATGTTTTGGGTGCAACGGGAGAGATAATGTCATCGCGGAAATTATCCCGCGAACCATTCCCGCCAAGGCCCTAAGTGAAAAAAATTCTCGAGCGATACCTCCCGCACCGGCTGCGTGTCCTATGGATATTGCTGCTCGCCTTTCTCGCCTTCAATGCCGCTGTCCGGCTGGGGCTTGCGATCTTCAACGGCGAATCGAGTGCGCTGATGCCGTGGCGGCTGGTGCCGGCATTGGCGATCGGGCTCGGTTTCGATCTTGGTGTGGCGACATTCTTTCTCGCGCCGGTTGGACTCCTGTTGCTGGCATGGCCGAACGCGCGGCACGCGTCGCTACGCGTTGTGATACTCGCGTTGCTGTTGCCATTGTTGCTGTTGATGGTGTTCGTCGGCTTTTCCGAGTTCACGTTCTGGAACGAGTTCGCGTCGCGCTTCAATTTCATTGCCGTCGATTATCTGATCTACACCAACGAGGTGATCGGCAATATCCGCGAGTCGTACAACATGCCGTTGCTGTTCGGCGGCATTGGCGTGGTTGTGATGGTGTTGTGGTGGGTGTTGATGCGCGCACTCAGACACTGGTGGCAGGGGCGCGTTGCGACGCGCCACCGCTGGATCGCCGCTGCGATTCTGGTGGTGTTGCCGCCGCTCGCGGTGTGGGTGATGGAAGCGCGCTACAAAGAGTTTTCATCCGACGCGCAGGCCAATGAACTTGCCGGCAACGGCTACTTCGATTTCTGGCATGCGTTCTGGGCCAACGAAATTGACTACGAACGTTTCTACAAAACATTGCCGCGCACCAAGGCGGTCGCGAAATTGGCCGGCGACATTGCGGCCAAACGCGTGCCGGTCACGCTTTCGCAACGCCCGTATATCCGCGATGTCGTCGGCGCGGGCGAGCGAAAGAAACTCAACGTGGTGATGATTTCGGTCGAGAGTTTCAGCGCCGAATTCATGGCGGCGTTTGGCAATAAACAAGACCTGACCCCGTACACCGACAAGCTCGCGACCGAAGGCATGTTCTTCACCAAGCTCTATGCCACCGGCACCCGCACCGTGCGCGGCCTCGAGGCATTAACTCTCTCGGTGCCGCCGACCCCCGGCCACTCGATCGTCAAGCGACCTGACAACGCAAACCTTTTCTCGATCGGCGAAGTGTTCAAAGACAACGGTTACGAGTCGCTCTATATTTATGGCGGCTACGGCTACTTCGACAACATGAACGCGTTTTTTTCCGGCAATGGCTATACCGTCATCGACCGCACAGTGCTCAAGCCGGAACAGATTCACTTTGAAAATATCTGGGGAGTGGCGGATGAGGATTTGTTCAGCCTGTCATTGCGCGAAATCGATAGGCGCGACGCGGTAAAAAAACCCTTTTTCGCGCACATCATGACCACCAGCAATCACCGGCCTTTCACGTACCCCGAAGGCCGCATCAATATTCCCAGCAAGAGCGGGCGCGAAGGCGGCGTGAAATACACCGACTGGTCGATCGGCACATTCATCGAGCAGGCGCGCGCGAAGCCTTGGTTCGACGACACGCTGTTTGTCATCGTCGCCGACCACACGCACAAAGGCCGCGGTCGAAAGGAATTGCCGCTGGAGAACTATCACATTCCGATGGTGATCTATGCGCCGAAGCACATCATGCCGCAGCGGATCGAGACGATCGCATCGCAAATCGACGTGCCGCCGACGATTCTCGGCTTGCTCAATGTGACGTACCGCTCGCGCTTTTTCGGCCACGATATTCTGCGCGAAGGCGTCACCCACGAACGCGCGCTGATGGCGAATTATCAGACGGTGGGTTACTACGAAAGCGGGCGCATCGTGGAATTGAAACCGAATGCGCGCGTCCGCGTGGTCGATGCCGAGACCGGAAAACCGGCACCGATGGATGCGCTATCGGAACATCTGGTTGAGGCGGCGATCAGTTATTACCAGCTCGCAAGCGAGGCGTATCGGGTGGGGGATTTGAAGCGCTCGGTGAAGCATTGAGCGCTTACAATTCAACCGTTCGCCCTGAGGTATCGAAGGGCACCATTGCATGAAGCCCTTCGATACCTCAGGGCGAAAGGGGTACGTTCTGCCAGCATTACGGTGAGCTTCAATGAGTGCGAATCCCGACCCACCCCTACACGGAAAAAAACCTTACCTTCGCCGCACGCGGTAATTTCTTCAACGCCGCCTCCGCCCGCGAGGCACTTGATCGATCCGGAAATTCTTTTATTGCGACCACGCGCAACGGCGGATTCGCCCGTGTATAGCGTGCGCCAATACCGAACACGTGCTCGGCAAATCGGCGCTCCAGATCGGTGGTGATGCCTGCATAGTAGCTGCCGTTTTCACATTCGAGCAGATACAGAATCCAGTCGGTGCGCGGGGAAGTTGTCTTGGTGCTCACGACGACCATTGTCGCCGAACGAGACTCAAATCGGCATATCGATATTCAGTCGCCCGACCGACATGCCGCCGACCAGATTGCGCCAGCAATCGACCGAGTACCCGGTGCCACTGCATGTTGACTGCCGGTGGCGGATGCCGGGAGTCGGGTGTGCGCTTGCCGGTGCCGCTTGTGGCGGGCGCAAAAAACGCAGTTCGCTATCCACCAACCCCTGAATGACCATGAGACCGCGCCGATTGATCGGCAACCGTTCGCCGGGGTTGAGCACCAGATCCTCCTGCCAACCCTCGAACGTGATCCAGACGCTGCCGCGCATCACCTCCAGCGCCAGGCCGCGCGCTTCGGTGGTCGATGCGACTTGGCGGGTGTTCAGGGCGAAACGGATATCGCTGCCTTCGCCCAGTTTGAAATTCATGGATTTCATGGTCTGCCTCTTTTACCAAAATGTGAAATAATTTGATCGTTGAATGTCGGGCGGTCTATCCGCTTGAAAGCACTTTAGGTGATGCGCGCGACCGGTACAATCGATCATTTCTGACACGTTAATTGAATTTTTCTCACACAATATGACCACGAAACGATTGCCTCCCATGACCACGCTGCCGGTGCTCGAAGCGGCCGCGCGTCTGCAGAGTTTTTCGGCGGCAGCCGAGGAGTTGCACGTCACGCACGGGGCCGTCAGCCATCAAATCCGTTCGCTGGAAAATCACCTTGGCGTGGCGCTGTTCGCGCGCGAAGGCCGGCGCGTGGTCTTGACGCCGGAAGGAGCGGGCTTGGCTGAGGCGGTGCGCCTGGCACTCGCCAAAGTGGCTGACGCGGTAGATGCATTGAATCCGGTTGAGCGCGAACGCAAACTTAAAATCAGCGTGCTGCCATCGTTCGCGAGCCGCTGGTTGATGCCGCGGCTGGGCCGGTTTCTGGAGGCGCATCCGCAATACGAAATCGCGGTGGAGGCGATGCAGACGCGCGCCAATTTCACCACCGACGGCGTCGATGTCGCGATCCGCTTTGGCGTCGGGCCGTGGCCGGGATTCCACAGTGAACATATTGCCGACGACACTTATTTCCTTGCCTGCAGCCCGACATTCCGGCGCGGCAAATTGCCGACCAAACCGTCGCAACTTGCCGGGTTGCCGCTGATGCGCAACGAACCCACGCTGTGGGAAAAGTGGTTTGCGGCGGCCGGACTTGATATGGCGGCGCCCATGAGCGGCATCGATTACAACGACGCCGCGCTGTTCATCCAGCAGGCCATCGCCGGTGAAGGCATTGTGCTGGTGCGCCGATCATTGATTGGCGACGATCTGGCCAATGGCAAGCTGGTGAAATTATTCGATGTCGAAGTCGAGTCGGCCAACAGCTACCATCTGGTCTGTCTGCCACAGCACGCCAATAGCCGCAAGGTGCGCGCGTTTCGCGATTGGTTTGCGCGCGAAGTCGATTGGCTGGAGTTGCCGCCAATGAAAGTCAAAAAACGTTAGGCAAGCACCGAGCGGCTCCCGGCAAGGCAGACGCCCGAGAAAAGATTGCTACACTGCGTGATGCCCATTCGCCAAAATTATAGCCGTCGTTTCACACTGGAAAACCTCGATATCCGCGGGCAGGTGGTGCGCCTGACGGATGTCTGGCGCGATATGTATATCAGCCGCCACTATCCCGCCAATATCAAACAATTTTTGGGCGAAATGGCCTGTGTGGCGGTGTTGATCGGCGCGGGCCTGAAGCAGCCGGGCAAGGCGGCGTTGCAGATTCAGCGCAAACCCGATGGCGCGACAATGGCTGCCGGCAAACCAATCTATACCGGGCCGCTGGCGGTGCTCGATTGCACCGAGTCACTGGCCGTGCGAGGCATGTCGGCGGCTGATTTCAAGAATGACGCGGCAAGTTTCGCCGAGTGGGTCGAAGGCTGCACGCTCGCGATGACGCTGACCTACACCAACACGACGCAGATTTACCAGAGCATTGTGCCGGTCTCGGGCTTGTCGGTGGCGGAATGCTTTGAGCACTATTTCGATCAATCCGAACAATTGCCGACGCATCTATGGCTCGCGGCCAATGAATCCGGTGCCGGCGCGCTGCTGTTGCAAAAGTTGCCCAACGCCGATATCAAAGATGCCGACGGCTGGGCGCGCGTCGAGCAACTCGCCGCCAGCGTAAGTGAGTGTGAACTCACCACGCTGGATGCCGAATCATTGCTGGCGCGACTATTTCACGAAGATGCTGTGCGGGTATTCGAGCCAAAAGCCGTCACCTTTGGCTGCAAGCGCGATCCGCAAAAGGTCGATAACATGTTGCGCTCACTCGGCCGCGACGAGGTCGACGCCACCCTCGCCGAGCTCGGCTATATCGAAGTCAGGGACGATATCTGCAATCAGATTTACCGCTATGACGCGGATGCGGTGAAGCGCTTATTTGAATCGTAGGCGTGGACGCACCGCTCAAAAAACGCGTTCGCCCAAAACCGGCCGGTGCCAATTACCGCCAGCGACGATGCCCCGACCAGCGATAACCATGGCCCCAGTTTCTGGAACCCAGTGTGTAGCCCAGCGCAACGCCGAGCAACGGATAGACCGGCGAGGCGTAATAGTCGGACGTGTAATTGGGATAGTAGGTCGGGTAGGCGCGCGAATAATAGACCCGATCAACATACGCCGGCTCGCGGTAAACGCGTTCGATCGGCTCCGCAACCACGCGCTCCGATGACGAATAAGTCGGCGTGGGTGTACTGGTAGTGGAAGGATCAGGTGCTGCGGAAAGTGCGGTGGGGGTGACGTCCAATTCAATCGTCGGCCCTGGCGGAAATGGCAATTGCACCGTGTGTTGCCGGCCTGCATATTCATACACCACCTTGTAACCTATGTTGCGGTCTTCGGTGATCATTTCGGTGCGGCAACGCTGGCGGCCATCGGTGTCGTTATTGCAATTCGAACGTGGCTCCGTGACGCGCTTCAGCACCGGTGTGCTGGAAATCACTTTGCCGACTTCCTGGGCGATGGCAAAGCCGGAAAATGCGGTTGCGACGACGGCCAAGAGTGGAATAATTCGTCGGGTTTTCATTCGGGTCACCTCTTTCTGTCTCGTCAATCGAATCCCGCACGTCACGCAGGAACGCATGGATCGCTGTTCGGGTTGACATGCCAACGCCGCGAAGCCTGCTGGAGATATGACCCCAGCCACACGACCGAGTTCATGGATTGTCGCAAGAATTGCTGTGGGTCGTCACTCCGGCTGTTCGCAACGGATACTTCCGTTTACTCTATATTTTTGTCATCCTCGCGCACGCGGGGCTCCAAATTTCGTAACCATATGATACGCAACGAAAAATGGATCCCCGCGTGCGCGAGGATGACGGGATAAAT
>JANOKK010000226.1:0-10784 GCA_031419255.1 Betaproteobacteria bacterium | reverse complement strand
GCGCTCGATCAACAACAACGAACCCGCTACGCGAAAACTGCGCGTTACCTCGCGATAATGAACGCCAGACATTCCACAATTCGCGCAGGGTTCGTCAGACACGGTAAACGGTAATGATGATGAGCTTGCCGGTGGGACCGATTTAGCAGACGACTTCAGCGGCGACACTTTCGAGTGTGATGCCGGAGATGACGCACTTGACTTCTTGCGTCTTGCGGTCACGCTGGCGCTCGATGATTTGCCCGGTGAGGACGATATTTTCAAGGTCGAGGATCGAGAGGTTGTCATCTTCAAGTTCTTCACTCGCGTGTAGGGTCACCACGTATTTCAGTGAGTGAATCAATTCACGAATACGGGCGACGGATGCCGCATGAATTATTGTAGCGCAGCACCTATGGCCGGCAGGAGAAGATTCAATTTCGACAAGTGCGTGGCAACCAAGTGCACGGTCACGTGTTTCATTTTGCGACCGAAAGGGTGTGAGGCGACATGAGGTCTGTAACATTCACACCTATGACGCAGTAAGTCATTGTCGAAAAAATCTGGAGCGATCGTCGCGCCACTTTAAGTTTCATTGCTCAAATCCAGCCGCTATAAGTTAGTTGATGCAACAGGATGCTGGAAACTCGAAATGAAATGCCGCAAAGTCGACTCGAAATCCGTCAAAAATACTTATTCTGTATATATATCCAGTAAGCCTTTGATTTTCCTTCAAATTACTTACGAACTTACTTTAGGTTGTGCCGATATCTATTTAATTATCAACAAACTTTTCCACAGCCAAAAACTTTCTAGAAAACCGCGCTAAGTCCCTGACGCGTAAAGAAAAAACCTCATCAACCTGCTTGACCGCAGGTATTTTATTGCCTATAGTATCCACAAGTGGTGAAAAGTGGAGTTTTCTGGGAAAACCAGTCAATTCCATGGCTTACATGCGCAAAAAATAACGTTGGGGGATTCGTCGATCGTGTTTCAGGGTGCGTCCGAATTGAGCTTGGATGTGAAGGGCCGGATGGCGGTGCCGATGAAGCATCGCGACCCCTTGTCGGCCCCCAGCGCGGGCAAGCTCGTCATCACCGCGCATCCCGAAGGCTGCCTCGTCATGTATCCGCTGAAATTCTGGGAGCCGGTTCGCGACAAAGTATTGGCCTTCCCGAGTCTCGACCGCACCGCGAGTGCATGGAAACGATTGCTCATCGGCAACGCCGAAGACCATGTGCTTGACACCAATGGCCGCGTGCTGATTTCGCCCGAGCATCGCAAATTTGCCGGACTCGAAAAGCAGGTGATGTTCGTCGGGCAGGGCGGCTACTTTGAAATCTGGAACGCAGCCGCGTGGGAAGCGCGCCTGAATTCAGTGGTGTCCGGCGCCATGGGCATGCCGTCCGGTACCGAGAATTTTTCTTTGTAGCCGGTGGCATGAATGAGCCCACAAAGTCACCAGCCCAATCTTCACCAACGCACATCACGGTGCTGTTGCGTGAAGCGGTCGATGCGCTCGCGATCAAGCCGGATGGCGTGTATGTCGATGGCACCTATGGGCGCGGCGGTCACTCGCGCGCCATTCTCGAACGACTGGGGCCAACCGGAAGATTGATTGCGATTGACCGTGACCCGCGCGCAGTTGACTCGGGCCGAGCGTTGGCGGAAAGCGATAAACGATTCTCGATGCATCACGCCGCGATGAGTGAGTTGGCGGTGTTGTTGGAAAAAGTAACGGGTCGTAGAACCAATGCAGTCGATGGAATGCTGGCGGATTTGGGGGTTTCATCGCCGCAGTTGGATGAGCAAGAACGCGGTTTCAGTTTTCGTTTCGATGCACCACTCGACATGCGCATGGATACCACGCGCGGCGAGACGGTCGAAGCGTGGATCAATCGCGCGACAGAACAAGAAATAGGGGAGGTCATCTGGCGCTATGGTGAAGAACGGTTTGCTAGGCAGATTGCAAGAGCGGTTGTTGCGGCAAGGGTCATCGGACGTGTTCGGTCGACGCGCGAGCTTGCCGAGCTCGTGGGTAAAACCGTCCGGACGCGCGAGCCGGGCCAGCACCCCGCAACCCGCACGTTTCAGGCTCTTCGGATTTTCATCAATCAAGAGCTTGAAGAGATAGAGCAGGTACTGCCGCAAGCCATAAATGGTTTGCGGACTGGAGGCAGGTTGGTGGTGATCGCGTTTCATTCGCTGGAAGACCGGATCGTCAAGCGTTTTATGCAAAACGCGGCGAAGGCGGATCACCTACCTTCAAAATTGCCGATTCGCGCCAACGAAATCGATGTCGCGACGCTCAACATCATCGGTAAACCGGTGCGCGCGTCGGACGCAGAAGTCGCCGCCAATCCACGCGCCCGCTCGGCCATTATGCGAACAGTGGTGAAGCGATGACGCGCATCAATATTTTGCTGCTGCTGATTCTCGTCGGCTGCGCCCTCTCGGTAGTGACTTCGCAACATCAGGCGCGCACTTTGTTCGTGGCACTGCAGGCCGAGCAGGAGCAAGAACGCAGGCTCGACAACGAGTGGCGCGAATTGCAAATCGAAGCGCAGACGCTGGGCAATGGTAAACGCATCGAGCAGAAAGCTTCGCAGGAGTTGGGAATGCGCGTGCCGGATGCGAAAAAAACCGTGATGGTGGTGCTTGACAGTGTCGCCGCGCCGGTGAGCAACCCCTCATCCCGGGCCTCCCCCACGGGAGAAGGGGCGAAATGAACCACTCGACCCGCCGGCTTGAGCCGAATCTGCGCCTGAAACTGGAAGGCTGGCGCTCGCGTGGCGTGCTGGTGCTGTGTTTGCTCGCTTTTGTGATCTTGCTGGGCCGCGCGTTTTTCTTGCAGGGGTTCGACAACGATTTTCTGCAAGCCAAAGGCGAGGCGCGTTTCATGCGCGTGGTGGAAATGCCGGCCTCGCGCGGCGCGGTGATGGATCGAAACGGCAAACCGTTGGCGGTGTCGACGCCGGTCGAATCGATCTGGGCAAGCCCGGCAGAGATGTCGCTCGATCCGGCGCAAATGGCGGCGTTAGCGGCCGCATTGAATATTGATCGCAAATCACTCAACACGCGCCTTGCCGAGAAGGATAAAAATTTCGTCTGGCTAAAGCGCCAGTTGTCGCCGGTGGAAGCGAAAAAAGTGATCGCGCTGAAAATCCCCGGCGTGTTTCAGCAGCGCGAGTACCGGCGTTTTTATCCCTCCGGCGATGTGGCCGCACACGTGATCGGCTTTACCGGCAAGGAAGATCAGGGGCAAGAGGGAATTGAACTTGCGCACCAGGCGCATCTGTCGGGCTCGCCCGGACAGCGGCGTGTGATCAAGGATCGCAAAGGCCGCATCGTCGAAGACATTGAAAACCTGAAGGTGCCGCGCGAAGGAAAATCGCTGCGACTCTCGATTGACGAGCGTCTGCAATATCTCGCGCATCGCGAATTGAAGGCGGCGGTGGACGCCAACAAAGCCAAGGGCGGCGCAATGGTGGTGCTCGATGCGCATACCGGCGAAGTGCTGGCGCTGGTGAATCAACCGGACTTCAATCCAAACAACCGCGTCAACTGGAATCCGCAACAGGCGCGCAATCGCAGTGTGACCGATACGTTTGAGCCGGGCTCCACGTTCAAGCCCTTCGCGGTTTCAGCCGCACTCGAGGCCGGTATCGTCAAGCCTGAAACGATTGTCACCACAGGCCCCGGGCTCACCATTGGGCCAAAGACCATCACCGATTTGCCGCATCGCTCCGACAAGTTATCGGTCGCGGAAATCATCCAGAAATCGAGCAACATCGGCACCGCCAAAATCGCGCTGCAATTGCCTTCGGAGCAGTTGTGGAATTTGTACAACGACTTGGGTTTTGGGGCTGCGCCGAAGACGGGGTTTCCCGGCGAGGCCAGCGGAAAATTGCGCGCCGTGAAAACCTGGAAGCCGATCGAACAAGCGACGATGGGCTATGGATACGGTGTCTCGGTGAGCGCGTTGCAATTGGCGCGCGCATACACGATTTTCACCAATGACGGCGTGTTGTTGCCGGCGACATTCATCAAGCGCGAGGGTGACGTCATCGGCAAACAGATCATTTCGCCAAAGACCGCGAAGTCCATGTCGCGCATGCTGGAAACGGTCACGCAAACCGGTGGTACTGCGACCAAAGGCCAGGTGCCGGGCTACCGCGTTGCGGGGAAAACCGGTACCGCGCATAAATTACTGAACGGACAATACGCCGAACACCTTTATGTATCTTCGTTCGTCGGCTACGGCCCGGCGTCCAATCCGCGCTACATCATCGCCGTGATGATCGATGAGCCGACAGCCGGTAAACACTTCGGCGGTGATGTCTCGGCACCCGTGTTTTCCAACATGATGTCGCAGGCGTTGCGGATGTCGGGCGTGGCACCTGATGCGCCACAATTGCGCGAAGCGAGTGCCGCGCCGATGTCGGGCACAAAGGAACGCGGATGATGGACGCGCCAATGCGAAATCACCACAGCGCCATCGCAACCAACGGCACCATCTCGCGCGAAGTCGTGCTGGCACCCGATTTTTCCGAAGTGCAACTGGCAAACGCGCTCGCGAGCCTGCCCGCGCCGGTCGATGATGTGACCTCGACCAGCCGCGAGGCGCGTCGTGGTTTTGCCTTTCTGGCCTATCCGGGTGCGGCGCGCGATGGCCGTGAATTCATCGCGGACGCAGTTGCGCGCGGTGCCTCAGCGGTGCTTTATGACACCCGCAGCTTTACCTGGAATTCAGAATGGAAAGTGCCGCATCTGGGTGTGCCGGATTTGAAAAATCATGCAAGCCAGATCGCCGGGCATGTCTATGGCCATCCCGCCGAAGCGCTATGGATGACAGGCGTGACGGGCACCAACGGCAAAACGTCGGTATCGCAGTGGATCGCAGCGGGAATGGAATTGGCCGGCAAAAGTACTGCCGTGATCGGCACCATCGGCAACGGCATTGTCGGCACCAACGCGGGCGCGTTGCAGGTGTCCGACAACACCACGCCGGATGCGGTCGCGCTGCAACGCATGTTGCGCGACTATCTGCGCGCGGGTGCCACCGCCTGCGCGATGGAAGTCTCCAGCCACGGCCTTGATCAGGGCCGCGTCGCCGACATCAAATTCGATGTCGCGATCTTCACCAATCTGACGCGCGATCATCTCGACTATCACGGCACGATGGAAGCCTACGGCGCGGCCAAGGCGCGCCTGTTCGAGATGCGTGGCGTGAAGCATGCGGTGATCAACGTCGATGATCCCTTCGGTACAAGGCTCGCGCAAAAGCTAGTCGAGAATGCCGGCGTGGATTTGATCCGCACCAGCATGCGGCAGAACGGCGCCGTCGCCGATCTTGCCGCGAAGAGCATCGCAGTTTCTCCCGGCGGTCTGAGTTTTGACGTGAAGGGACAATTCGGTACCGCGCATGTCGAGTCCGAGATTCTGGGCGCATTCAACGTAAGCAACTTGCTCGCGGTGATCGGCGCGTTGATCGCGAGTGGCGTGAGTCTCACCGTGGCTGCGGAAATCGTCGGCCGGTTGGCGCCGGTGCCAGGTCGCATGCAGACGGTGCGCCCGATCGGCGGGCAAACCAACAAGCCACTGGTGGTGGTCGATTACGCGCACACGCCGGATGCGCTCGAGAAAGCGCTGTCGACGATTTCCGCGATCGTGCCGGAGCATGGCCGATTGATTTCCGTTTTTGGTTGCGGCGGCGACCGTGATCGCGGCAAGCGCCCGCAAATGGGCGCCATCTCTGCGCGCTATGCGGATCTCACCATCATCACGTCAGATAATCCGCGCTCGGAAGATCCCGCCGCCATCATCGCCGACATCGAGGCAGGCATCGATGCCGGCGCTAAAAAACCGCCGACATCGTTGCGCGCGGTTGTCGATCGCCATCAGGCCATCTTCGAAGCGTTGAACGAGGCCAGCGCCGGCGACATCATCGTCATCGCCGGCAAGGGGCACGAGACATACCAGATTGTCGGTGACGCCAAATTGCACTTCAGCGATGTTGAAGTTGCGCAGGAGGCGTTGTCGGCCTGGCGCGGAGGTCGCGCATGAACTCGGGCTTCTCGTTGCGTTCGCCCGAAATCGCCACCGCGCTGGGCGCGCGTTTCGCGAGCGGTGAGCAAAACGATGTTGAGATTGTCGGCGTCTCAACCGATACCCGCACGTTAAAGCCGGGTGAGTTGTTTATCGCCATCAAAGGTGAAAACTTTGACGGCCACGATCACCTTGCAAAAGCACGCGCGCGTGGCGCAGCGGCTGCTTTGGTCGAGCGCGCGGTATCCGGTGATTCACCTGCGCAACTCATCGTCGCCAACACCCGCACCGCATACGGCCAGATCGGCGCGCTGTGGCGCAAACGTTTCCATCCGCTCACGATTGCGTTGACTGGCAGTAACGGCAAGACCACCGTGAAGGAAATGCTGCGCGCGATTCTTGCTGTGCATACCGGCGATGCCGACGATGTATTGGCCACCGAAGGCAATCTCAACAACGATGTCGGCGTGCCGCAAATGCTGTTGCGATTGCGCGCACGGCATCGCTACGCGGTGTTCGAGCTTGGCATGAATCACTTGGGCGAAATCGACGCGCTCACGCGTCTGGTCGATCCGGATGTGGCAATGGTAACGATGGCCGGCACCGCGCATATCGGCGAGCTCGGCAGCCGCGAAGCGATCGCGCAAGCCAAGGGGGAGATTTTCGGCGCGTTGAAATTGAACGGTATCGCGGTCGTCAATATGCACGATCGCTTCGGCAATTTCTGGCGAGCAGGTATCGCCGCGACCGCGAAAGGTCATCGCATTGTCACTTTCGGCGTGGCACCGGAAGACGACGTGCAGGGCTGCTTCGGCAACGATGCGATTCTCATACGTTGGCAGGGTGCCGAGGTCAACGTGCGCCTGCAAGTGCCTGGCGAGCACAATCAGGCCAACGCGCTGGCGGCGGCGGCAGGCGCCTGCGCGCTGGATGTGCCGCTGGAGTCGATTCGTCGCGGACTGGAAAATTTCTCGGCAGTGGCCGGCAGACTGCGCACCTTCACCGGCCACAATTCGGCCACCATCATCGACGACACTTACAACGCGAATCCGGATTCGGTGAAGGCGGCGATCCGCGTGCTGGCCGCGCGCCAACCACCGCGTTATCTGGTACTGGGCGACATGGGCGAACTCGGCGAGGCAAGCGGCGCGATGCACCGCGAAGTCGGCGAGTACGCCCGCGCGGCGGGCATCGAAAATTTGTTGGCGATAGGCGAACTCTCGCGCGAAACCGTCACGGCAGCGGGGGCGGGCATGCATGCCGCGCATTTCGAATCGCCCGAGGCACTGGCCGCATCGCTATTGCCGTCATTGGGGCCGCGAACCACGGTACTGGTAAAAGGCTCGCGCTTCATGAAGATGGAGCGCGTGGTCGAAAAACTGGTGCCTCACTACGGCGGAGGCCATCACTAAATGCTGCTCGAATTATTCCAATGGCTCGGCCGCGACATGCAACTGCGCCCGTTCAATGTTTTCCAATACATCACATTGCGTGCAGTGCTGGCCGCGATGACGGCACTGGCGATTTCGTTTCTGATCGGGCCGCGCATGATCCGCAAACTGACCGAAATGAAAATCGGCCAGTCTGTGCGCGACGACGGTCCGCAATCGCACCTGATTAAAGCCGGCACGCCAACCATGGGTGGCGCGCTGATACTGGTGTCGGTCGCTATCACGACATTGTTGTGGGGCGATCTTGAAAACCGCTACGTCTGGGCGTGCTTGGTGACCACCATCGGCTTCGGTGTGATCGGCTGGGTGGATGATTACCGCAAAGTCGTGCATCGCAATCCGAAGGGCTTGTCGGCCGGCAAGAAAATGTTTTGGCAGACAGTGATTGCGGTGCTGGCGCTTTCTTATCTCGCCTATCGCGCCAACCTGCCGCAGCAAACCGATTTGATCGTGCCGTTTTTCAAAACCGTGGCGATTCCGCTCGGCACCATTGGCTTCATCGCGTTGGGCTGGTTTGTGGTGGTCGGTTTCTCGAACGCGGTCAATCTCACCGATGGCTTGGATGGCCTCGCCATCATGCCGACCGTGATGGTGGCTTCCGCCTTGGCGATTTTTGCCTACGTGGCCGGCAACAAAGTGTTTGCGACGTATCTCGGCGTGCCGCACATTGCCGGTGCCGGTGAGCTCGCGATTTTCTGCGGCGCGATTGCCGGT
Source organism: Betaproteobacteria bacterium (assembly GCA_031419255.1). Lineage (GTDB taxonomy): Bacteria > Pseudomonadota > Gammaproteobacteria > Burkholderiales > Usitatibacteraceae > UKL13-2. Next base: position 2,592 of record JANOKK010000226.1, on the reverse strand, counting down.
GCGGGTCTCGCGTTCTTGTGGTTCAACGCGTACCCGGCGGAAGTCTTCATGGGCGACGTTGGCGCGCTTGCGTTGGGCGGCGCACTGGGATTGATCGCGGTTGTCTGCCGCCAGGAAATCGTGCTGATCATCATGGGCGGCGTGTTCGTGGTTGAAACGCTGTCAGTGATTATTCAGGTGATCAGTTTCAAGCTCACGGGCAAGCGTGTGTTCCGTATGGCGCCGCTGCATCACCACTACGAATTGAAGGGCTGGAAAGAAAATCAGGTGGTGGTGCGGTTCTGGATTATCACGATGCTGCTGGTGCTGTTTGGGCTTTCGACGTTGAAGCTGCGGTGATGCGAACGGCACATTTCCAAATTTCTCCGTTCGCCCTGAGCTTGTCGAAGGGCTCGTGTCAGCGAATGCCGACCCTTCGACAGGCTCAGGGCGAACGGAATAAGGTTGAACATTGTGTGAACTTGAACACCAGCACTGGCGCGCCTTTCAGGCCATTTATGACTGAGACGCCGCACCAGTGCTTGACTTTTGTGGTTTTTCGCTAGGCGATGGAGCAGCGAGGTGGAATGGCATGACAAAAGCATTGTTGTTCTTGGCGCGGGTGACACCGGCCTCTCCGTCGTCCGATGGGCCGAACGAGTGGGTGCTCGTGTGCGAATCGCCGACACGCGTGCTTATCCTCCCGGCCCTCCCGGCCTCGCCGAATTGCGAAGCAAGCACCCCGCCGTCGAGTTCATCGCCGGCCCCTACGACGACGCCCTCTTTCGCGACGCCGAACTCATTGTTGCAAGCCCGGGCGTGGCCGTTGCTGGGCCCGCGTGTGACCCGGCCATCGCGCGCGCGCGCGCTCAAGGGAAAAAGTTCGTTGGGGATGTCGAGCTTTTTGCGTGGCAACAAATCGAGTTAGCGAAAAGAAGAACGCGACCCAAAATGATCGGCATCACCGGCTCCAATGGAAAATCCACCGTCACTGCGATGACCGGTGCGATGTGTCGCGCCGCCGGTTTGAAAACGATGGTGGTCGGCAATATCGGTTTGCCGGTGATTGACGCAATGCTCGACGCGCGCGACCACGGCCAGCCCGATGTGTACGTGGTCGAGTTGTCGAGCTTCCAGTTGGAAACGACCTCGTCATTGGCATGCGATGCCGCCACGATGCTGAATTTGTCGCAGGATCATCTGGATCGATACGCGTCGATGGATGATTACGCCGCCGCCAAGCAGCGCATTTTCGCGCATACGCGTCATCAGGTATTGAATCGCGACGATGCGGCGAGTCTCGCGATGCGAAATGCACATTCCACATTCACTACATTCGGTATCGATGCACCCCTCGACGCACATGCGTTCGGCATCGCCGATGGCTGGCTGGTTGAAGGTGACCGGCGCTTGATGGCATTGAGCGAGATGCCGGTCGCAGGATTGCATAACGCCGCCAACGCATTGGCCGCGTTTGCGCTGTGCCGCGCGGCCTGCCCGGATGCAGACGCCGAAAAACTCGCGGCAGGATTAAAAGCGTTCAAGGGCTTGCCGCACCGTCTGGAAAATGTCGGCGTCATCGATGGCGTGACCTTCTTCGATGATTCCAAAGGCACCAACGTCGGCTCGACCGTTGCCGCGCTGAACGGCATGACTGTGCCGGTAGTGTTGATCGCCGGCGGCATCGGCAAGGAACAGGATTTTTCACCGTTGGCACCCGCTGTGCACGCGCATGCGCGTGCAGTGGTGTTGATCGGCCAGGATGCACGCTTGATTGAAGACGCAATCGCTGAGGCACGAGTGCCGACAACTCATGCGGCCAGCATGACCGATGCGGTGGCAGAAGCACTTGCGCGGGCAACGTCTGGCGACGCCGTGCTGCTCTCGCCCGCCTGTTCCAGTTTCGACATGTTCAAAGATTACAACCACCGTGGCGAGGTGTTTGCGCAATGCGTGCGCGAGTTGAAACTGCAACGCGAGGCCCGCCATGTTGTATAGCCCCGCAGCACCGCGCGCTGAACTTGATCTCACGCTTTTCTGGAGCGTGGTGCTGTTGCTGTCGCTCGGGTTGGTCATGGTCTATTCGGCATCGATTGCCATGTCGGAAGCGGAGAAGCTATCGGGTTATCGCATGCACTACTATCTGATGCGGCACAGCGTTTTTCTGGTGCTGGGAATCGTGGCCGCATTCATCGCGTTTCAGATTCCGGTTGCGCTCTGGCAACGGCTCGCGTTGCCGCTGTTTGTGGTGGGCGGATTCTTGTTGGTGCTGGTGCTTATTCCCGGCATCGGGCGTGAAGTGAATGGTTCGCGCCGCTGGATCTCGCTCGGTTTCACGGGTATGCAGCCATCCGAATTGATGAAATTTTTTGTCGTGCTTTACGCCGCCGATTACACCGTGCGCAAGGCCGCATTCATGCACGATTTCAAGAAGGGCTTTTTGCCGATGCTCTCCGTGATGGTGTTCATCGGTGCGATGCTGTTGCGCGAGCCGGACTTTGGCGCGCTCGTGGTCATCACGTCCATCGCAATGGCCGTACTATTTTTGGGCGGACTCAACTGGCGCGTGTTTGCCGCATTGATCGTGATGCTCGCCACCGCGTTTGTGTTGCT
>JANOKK010000225.1:0-6715 GCA_031419255.1 Betaproteobacteria bacterium | reverse complement strand
CGTTCCGATATGTTACTCACCCGTTCGCCGCTCGCCGCCAGGTTGCCCCGCGCTGCCGCTCGACTTGCATGTGTAAAGCATTCCGCCAGCGTTCAATCTGAGCCAGGATCAAACTCTTCAGTTTAATACCTGTTTGTTTCAGCATCCGACCCGAAAGCCAGACACTTAAATCACTCAAAGTCATTAACAGGTCAATGTTTCCATTTACCTATCAATATTTACTTCTTGTGAGCACTTCGATATGTTGAGTTCAAACCCCGAATCAACCTCCAGCCCGTTTATCAAACAAGCCTTCTGCCATCACCCTTGCGAGTAACCGCACGTCAACCCAGGGCACCCTAACACCTAGTGCCCACCTTTATCGGTTGTCAAATTTTTAAAGAGCATTGTGTGTCGCCACACTTTCCACGCATTGCTTTGTGCTTTTTGCGAAGGATTCACATTATGAAGCCTTCCGCAGACCCGGTCAACCCATTTCCCGAACTATTTTCAAATAGCGCGCTAAAAACTACTTCACCGTGACGCGCGCAAACTTGCGCTTACCGACTTGCACCACGGATGTCGAGCCTTTGGCGAGAGTGAGCGCTCGGTCGCTGACTTTTTGTCCGTCAATTTTGACGCCGCCCTGCTCGATCATCCGCATGGCTTCGGCATTGCTCGGTGTGAGTCCCGCCTGCTTCAAGATTTGCACGATGCCCAATGCGCCTTCAATCGCATCGACTGCAACCTCCGGCATCTCATCGGGAATGCCCCCATGGTGACGCGCTTCAAAATCGAGCAATGCCATCTCGGCGGCAGCCTGCGAATGAAATCGGGCGACGATCTCTTGCGCGAATCCGACCTTTATGTCGCGCGGATTGCGGCCACCTTCAACTTCCTTTTTCAAACCCGCGACGATGCCCAGCGGCCGAAACGACAGCAACTCAATATACTTCCACATCATGTCGTCAGTAATAGACATGAGTTTGCCGAACATCTCACTGGGCGCATCGGTAATGCCAACGTAATTGTTTTTCGACTTCGACATTTTTTCAACGCCGTCGAGCCCCTCGAGCAGCGGCATGGTCAGGATGCACTGCGGTTCCTGTCCATATTGTTTCTGCAATTCGCGGCCGACCAGCAAATTGAATTTCTGATCGGTGCCACCCAGCTCCACGTCGGATTTCAGCGCGACCGAATCGTAGCCCTGCATCAACGGATACAAGAACTCATGCACCGAAATCGGCACGCCACTTTGGAATCGCTTGGTAAAATCATCGCGCTCGATCATTCGCGCCACCGTCCAGCGCGATGCCAATTGAATCATGCCGCGCGCACCCAACGGATCGGACCATTCCGAGTTGTAGCGGATTTCGGTTAACTGAGGGTTCAACACGAGGCTCGCCTGCGCAAAATAGGTTTTCGCGTTGGCTTCAATTTGTTCGCGCGTCAATGGCGGACGTGTGGCGTTGCGTCCACTGGGGTCCCCAATCATTGACGTGAAATCGCCAATCAGAAAAATCACCGTGTGCCCAAGATCCTGAAACTGGCGCATCTTGTTTAACACGACCGTGTGCCCCAAATGTAAATCCGGGGCCGTGGGATCGAGGCCAAGCTTGATACGAAGCTTGCGCCCACTTTCCAGCTTCTTGCGCATATCGGCGTCAAGGATCAGTTCGTGCGCGCCGCGCTTAATGATGGCGAGCGCTGCGTCGGTATCGGTGGTGACACTCATGGATTCCGTTTCAATATGGGAGCGAGCAACGTAAGGAAGGCTTTTCTGTTATTCTTCAACGCCTTGCGGCCTTTACATCGACATAAACCTCAGGATCGCATGACAATCGCGGAATTCAAAATTTTAGCGCAATTGCAGGGCGATAGACTGTGGCGCGCGCTGAACGGTGTTCAAACTCGGCGGGCGCTAAAAGTGCTTGTGCTGTTTTTCGCCCTGCCGGTTTTCGGTGTGTTGATGGCCTTTGGCGTCACGTCCGATACGCAACTCGACCGCATGTCGCGCCACGATGTTGCGGAGGATTTGGCGCTGCCGGCAATCGAAACCGCGAACCTGAACCCCGAAAGTACATCGCAATTTCGCGCGAGCGATCGCGTGCAACGCGGCGATACCGTGGCGGCGCTGTTGCAGCGCCTCAATGTCAACGACCGCGCTGCGTTCAATTTCCTGCGTACCGAAAAAGCCGCGCGCATTATTTTTCAGTTGCGTCCCGGTCGCACCGTGCAAGCCGTCACCGATGCTGACGGTGCGCTGCAATCGCTCGCGTATCTGCATAGTGCCGACCAAATGTTGAAAGTAACGCGGCAAAACGAACGCTTCATGGCAGAGGAACTGAAACTCGCTCCCAACGCCCAGCATGTTTATAAATCCGGTGTGATCCGCTCGTCGCTTTATGGTGCCACCGACTCAGCCGGCATTCCCGACACGATTGCCAACCAAATCGCGCGCATTTTTTCCACCGACATCGATTTTCATATTGATTTGCGCAAGGGCGATCGCTTCAGCGTGGTCTATGAAATGCTGCATCACGATGGCGAATATTTGCGGCCCGGGCGTGTGCTGTCGGCCGAATTCACCAATAACGGCAAGACCTTCGAGGCTTACTTGTTTACCGATGCCGAGGGCAATGAAGGTCACTATTCCGCCGATGGACAAAACCGCGCCAAATCATTCCTGCGCTCGGCGCTCGCGTTCTCGCGCGTGTCATCTGGCTTTGGCGGACGCTTTCATCCGCTATTAAAAAATTGGCGCAAACACACCGGTGTCGATTACGCGGCACCGCGCGGCACGCCGATCTGGGCAACTGCGGATGGCACCGTTGATTTCGCTGGCGTCAAGGGTGGCTACGGCAACGCGATCGAAATTCGTCACACCGGTGGCATCACCACTCTTTACGGCCACATGTCGGGCTTTGCAGCGGGTGCCAAGCGCGGCGCACGTGTGAGCCAGGGACAAATTATCGGCTACGTTGGTGCGACCGGCTGGGCCACCGGGCCGCATTTGCATTACGAATTCAAGATCGCGGGTGTTCACCACGATCCGCTGCGCGTCGCGTTGCCAAAGGCCGAACCCCTTGCGCCGAAATATTTGGCGGCCTTCAAATCCTCCGCCGCGCAACAAGGCGAAAAACTGGCGTTGTTGCGCGACACCCGCTTCGGCCAATTTGAATAATCAGGCACTCTTTGTCGGCATCATGTCGGGCACCTCGCTCGATGGTGCCGATGCGGTGCTCGCGGATTTTTCCACTGCGCAACCACGCGTACTCGCGTTTGAAAGCGAAGCCTACTCGCCTGAACTGCGGGAAGAATTGCTCGCGCTGAACACGCCGGGCGACAACGAAATCGAGCGCAGTCAATTGGTCGCGAACCAACTCGCCAACGTTTATGCCCGCGCGGCAGTGCGGGCAATGCGCGTCGCGAATGTCGATGCCAATATGGTTGCAGCGATCGGCTGCCACGGCCAAACCATACGCCATCGACCGGATCTCGGGTACACCACGCAACTCAACAACTCCGCATTGCTCGCCGAGCTCACCGGCTGCAACGTGGTCGCCGATTTTCGCTCCCGCGATATCGCGGCGGGCGGGCAGGGTGCGCCGCTGGCACCGGCTTTTCACGATGGCGTTTTTCGCAGCGATACCGAGACCCGCGTCGTCGTCAACATCGGCGGTATCGCCAATCTCACCATACTCGAGGCGCGTAAACCCGCGTGGGGATTCGATTGCGGCCCAGGCAATTGTTTGATGGATGCGTGGATATTGAAACATCGCCAGCAAGCATTTGACAACAGCGGCACATGGGCGGCCCAAGGTCAAGCACTGGCGCGGCTTTTGGGGCGATTACAGAGCGAAAAATACTTCACCGATTTACCGCCAAAGAGCACCGGGCGCGATTTGTTTCACTTGCCCTGGCTGCTCGAAAAATTGACCGGAAACGAATCCTCGCAGGATGTGCAAGCCACGCTATTGCACCTCACCGCTTGGTCTATCACCGACCACATCGCGCGTTTCGCGCCGACGGCAAGTCGTGCCCTCGTCTGCGGCGGCGGCGCGCAAAACACGGCGCTTATGCGTGACATTGCAGCACGGTTTTCGGGCGGCATCGTGGTGCCCACCGACGCGCACGGCGTTCCCGCACAGCAGGTGGAAGCGCTGGCTTTCGCATGGCTCGCGAAACAGGCGATTGCCCAATCGCCGCTCGACATGACAGCGACCACGGGTGCCAAACACCCCTCGATACTCGGCGCGATCTATCCCGCTTGAGGAGCACTTACGTTGCCGCAGCAAGTGCCCGCTCGATATCCCAAATAATATCGTCAATGGTTTCCAATCCAATCGACAGCCGCACCATATCCGGCGGCACACCCGCCTTGATTTGATCATCCTCCGAGAGCTGTCGATGCGTCGTCGACGCGGGATGAATTACCAGCGATTTCGCGTCACCGATATTGGCGAGATGCGAAATAAATTGCAGGCCTTCGATAAATTTCACACCTGCATCGAAACTCGACTTTGCGCCAGCTTTGATGCCGAATGAAAGTAATGCGCCCGCTCCTTTTGGCATGTAGCGTTTCACCAGCGCGTGATAGCGGTTCGATGTCAAGCCCGGATAATTCACCCACGCGACTCTTGGGTGCGATTCCAGAAATTGCGCGACCGCCATGGTGTTTGCGCAATGCCGATCCATCCGCACCGGCAGCGTCTCAATGCCTTGCAACAACTGCCACGCGTTGAATGGCGACAAGGTCGGGCCGAACACGCGCAACACTTCCATACGCGCTTTCATGGTGTAGGCAAAATCCCCGAAGGTCTCGAAAAACCGCACGCCATGATAGCCCTGCGAGGGCTCTGTCATGCCCGGAAACTTGCCGTTGCCCCAGGGAAATTTCCCACCTTCCACCACCACGCCACCCATGGTGGTGCCGTGGCCACCCATAAATTTTGTTGCGGAATGTACAACGATATCGGCACCGTGTTGCAGTGGTTGGCAGAGGTAGGGCGAAGCGGCCGTGTTATCAACCATGAACGGCACGCCGGCCTCTCGCGCGATGTTGCCGACCGCCTGCAGATCGACCATGTTGATCGCCGGATTTCCCAGCGTTTCAGAAAAAATCACTTTCGTGTTCGGCTTTAATGCACGGCGAAAATTTTCTGGGTCATCGGGATCGACCAGGGTCGCATCGATGCCGAGTTTCTTGAAATTCACATTGAACATCGTGTGTGTGCCGCCGTAGAGTTTCGACGACGAGACGATGTGATCCCCCGCTTCGACAATATTCAATAACGCCACCATTTCAGCCGCTTGACCGCTCGCAGTCGCGACCGCCGCGCGACCGCCTTCAAGCGCCGCGCAACGCTCTTCAAACGCGGCCGTGGTCGGGTTCGACAGGCGTGTATAAACATTGCCGAAGGTTTGTAAATTGAAAAGTGATGCCGCGTGATCGGCGCTATCAAACACGAATGACGTGGTTTGATAGATCGGCAAAGCGCGCGCGCCGGTGGCAGCATCGGGAATCTGCCCCGCGTGCAATGCAAGTGTTTCAAAACCGAATTGACGGTCAGGCATTTTGATCCCGGTCGATGACGTTGAAGACAAGTGTAGCGGGAATGCAATAATAAGTGACATGACAAACCGCTACGACATCATCGTGTTTGGCGGCGGCATCGCCGGCCTTTACACCGCGAACCGCCTGCGCCGCGCCGGCTACAATTTGATCCTGATTGAAAAGGACACCCTCGGCGGCGCGCAGACGATGGCCTCGCAGGGGATGATTCACGGCGGGCAGAAATATGGGCTTGCGGGTGCCATGACCGGCCACTCGCAATCGATGGCGGCAATGCCGGCGCGCTGGGATGCGTGCTTCGCAAGCAATGGCAATGGCGATGTCGATTTGTCCGGCGTCACTTTCCTGAGCGATACACAGTTGATATTTCCGGCGGCATCGATTGTGTCGGTGGCGATGGTGCATGCGGCGGTGAACACGGCAAATCGGCCGTCGCAAAAACTCGCGCCTGAAAAAATTCCGGAAATTCTCAAGCGCGAACCCGTGTATGAAATGCGGGAGCAGGTGCTCGATACCAGAACGCTGGTCGCGGCGCTCGCAGGAAATCTGCAAGGCCGGATTTTTCGCGGTGAATTAACCGACATTCGCGCCAATGGCGACGTCAGCGTTTCAGGCGTTGCGCTGCGGGCAAAACGCATCATCTTTGCAGCAGGTGCGGGCAACGAGGCGGCATTGACGCTATGCAGTATGGCCGGACGGCACACACAGCGCCGTCCGCTGCGCCAAATTATGGTGAGGCAGATGACGCACGCGATCTTCGGTCACGGTACTTCGGGCGGCGTGAAGCCGCGCGTCACGATCACCAGCCATCCCATCGGCCCGGGAGAATTTGTCTGGTACCTCGGCGGCAACATTGCCGAAGAAAGCGCAAAACTCTCCGAGACGGATGCGCTCGATTTCGCGAAAAAAGAGATGTCGGCGATCTTTCCCAACGTCGACTGGACAAAAAAAGAATGGGCGACCTATGCGATTGACCGCGCCGAACCCTTCGATGCGGGCGGACGACTCCCCGCCGGCGCCTTCATTTTCCCGTGCGGAAACAATTTGTTTGTCTGGCCGACCAAGATGACGCTGGTGCCGGAATTGTCGGATCAGATTCTTGCGTGGGTGGGCACACAAAACATTTCGCCTTCACCCGAATTCACGCCGCCCGGATTGCCG
>JANOKK010000224.1:0-7536 GCA_031419255.1 Betaproteobacteria bacterium | reverse complement strand
CCGGTGCCGTGTTAAACTTTTTGCGAGCCTTTCCTCGATATAACTACGAATAACCAGCACTGGCGAGCGTTTCGGAGCATTTTTGCTCGACAAGCCGCACCAATGCTGGGGTTTCACTTTGGCAAAACCGCATGTCCGCCGTCCCTGCTCGACCCTTATTTTCGCCGCCAGATCGCATTCGCATCGCCTCGCGCGAAAGCCGGCTTGCCATGGTGCAAAGCGAATGGACTGCCGCTAAATTGCGCGCACTTTATCCCGGCACCACCGTTGAAATTATCGGCATGACCACCAAGGGCGACCAGACCCTCGACCGGCCGCTTTCGCAAATTGGCGGCAAGGGACTCTTCATCAAGGAACTTGAGATTGCGATGGAGGATGGCCGCGCCGACATCGCCGTGCATTCGATGAAAGATGTGCCAATGACCTTGCCGCTCGCATTTGCGGCGGTGATTGTCGGCGAACGCGAGGACGTTCGTGATGCGTTTGTCTCGAATCGCTATGCAGACATCGATGCGCTGCCGCAAGGTGCCAAGGTGGGGACCTCCAGCTTGCGTCGCGAAAGCCAATTGCGTTGTGCGCGCCCGGATTTGAAAATCGAAGGCTTGCGCGGCAACGTCAATACGCGCCTCGCGAAACTCGATGCTGGTCAATATGATGCGATCATCCTCGCGGCGGCAGGGCTGAAACGGCTGCAATTTTCGGATCGCATCCGCGCGTATCTCGATTGCACGCAATTCATGCCGGCCATTGCGCAAGGCGCGCTGGGCATCGAATATCCGCTGCACCGCGCCGAAATTGCCGCGTGGCTCGCACCATTTGCGAAGGCCGACACCACGGCGATGGTCTCGGCCGAACGTGCAATGGGCCGCGCGTTGACGGCGAGTTGCGATGTGCCGCTGGGCGCGCGCACGGTTATTTCGGCAGGGGTGCTGCAAATCGAAGGCTTTGTCGCGATGCCTGACGGCAGCCGCATGATCCGCGACCACATTTCGGGTAATCCGCTCGACGCGGAGGCGTTGGGATTGGCGCTCGCACAAAAATTATTGGCGGCGGGTGCGCAATCCATTCTCGATAGCCTTGGCCGCCATGCCGGATGACCGCCCGCTCGCAGGGCTCACGGTGCTGGTGACACGACCGCGCCGACAGGGCGAGGCCACCGCCAACAGGCTGCGTGCGGCCGGTGCCGAGGCCATCGAGTTTCCGGTGCTGGACATCGTGCCCATTGCCGCCACAATCGATGCTGCCTCGCTTGCGCGAGCATCGTTGATGATCTTCGTCAGTGCAAACGCGGTCGAACATGGGCTCGCCCTTTTGCAGGGAGGCAGTGGAATTCCGCGCGGTACACGGATTGCTGCGATCGGTGACGCGACGATGCATGCATTGAACGACGCCGGATTCGCCGATGTTGTGTCACCGCAACAAAGTATCGACAGCGAGGGCCTTTTGGCGATGCCGCAATTGCAGACCAGCGAGGTAAACAGGCAACATGTGATTCTGATCCGCGGAAAGAGCGAAAGCGGCGGGCGCAGGGTGCTGGAATCAGCACTCTCGGCACGCGGTGCGAACGTGACCGTCGTGGAGTGCTACGAGCGGCGCGACGCATTGCCGCCCATGTCGCGGCTGCAAAAATTGATTGAATCGATGAGAAATGACATTGCAGTAATGGCGCTAAGTGTGGACACTCTGGAAAGCCTGTTGAAGATACTTGCGCCGCACTCGCATTGGTTGCGGGCGAGGTGGTTGCTGGTACCCAACGCGCGGGTGGCGGCGGCAGCGCGCGCGCGAGGATTTCAACGCGTGGCCGAGGTCGGCATTTCTACTGAATCTTTGCTTGCCGCGTTAGTCGAATTAAAACCCCGCATGAACATCGTCACGCATTAACGAGTCAACGACCAACATGGAAGCAATGACAGAATCCGCATCAAAACCATCGCGTCTGAGCGCATTGCCGGGTGGCCTGCCGCTTGCCGTGCTGGCCATTTCGGTGGTGAGCCTTGGCTTGGCATTGTGGAGCCTGCTCGCGGGCCACGATGCCGAGCAAAATCTGACCCAGCAATTGGGCGGAAAATTGGCCGAACAGAGTCAGGTACAAAAACAGGCGGCCAGCCAAATCGATTTGCTCGCAAAAGATCTGCGCGATTCGCAAAACCGCGTGGCGCAACTGGAAGGGAAATTGGCCGAGTTTCAGGGGCAACGCGTCGCGATGGAAGAAATGGTGCGTGAACTCGCGCGCGTGCCGGATGATTGGTTGCTCGCGGAAATGGAACAAACACTCAATATAGCAAGCCGCGAATTGACGCTTGCCGGCAACGTGCGCGCCGCGTTGATCGGCTTGCAGGCGGTCGATCAGCGCCTCGCCCGCGCCGATAAATTGCAGGTCGCGCCATTGCGCCGCGCCGTGACGCAGGATATGGAGCGCTTGAAAGCGTTGCCGCTCGTCGATACGCAAGGCGCCATTGTGAAGCTGGACAATCTGATGGGCTTGGCACCAACGCTGCCGCTTGCCGTGCCGGATTCGATCGCGCCCAGCGCGCGCGAAGTGCGACCGGACGACGCGAATGCCAATATCGCCGTGCGCGTCGGCAAGGAACTGTGGCACGAAATTACGCAACTGGTGCGCATTCGTGAAATCGACGGCGGCGATCCGGCGTTGCTATCGCCGCAGCAATCGTACTTTTTGCGGGAAAATTTTAAGCTACGTCTGTTGTCCGCACGCAATGCACTGATCGCACGCGATGAATCCAACTTCAAGGAAGACCTGAAATTTGCGCGGGCGATGCTGACCAAATATTTTGACGCGAAAGCGAAGGTCAACATTAATTCAATTGCGACGCTTAAACAGCTCGCGGAAAATCCGCTCTCGATCGCCGCACCCGACATCACCGCAAGCCTCGCCGCGATTCGTGCCGCTCGTGCGGCACGCGAACGGGCAGGACGCTAGTCAGCCATGTCGACGCCGATCCGTTGGGTGTTGTGGCTTTTCGGGCTGGCGGCGTTCGCAGTAGTCATCGCGCTCGCTGGCCGCCACGGTACCGGCTATGTGGTGATGGTGGCACCGCCCTTCCGGATTGAATTGTCAGTGATGATGTTCGTGATTCTGACGCTCACCGGTTTTGCACTTGGTTACTGGGCGATCCGGGTTGCGATCGCAACGTATGGCCTGCCGCAGCAACGAAAAATAAAACACGCCGAGCACGCGCGCGCAACCAGCCGCGATGCCGTGTTCGCGAGCCTCGAATCGCTGTTCTCCGGACGCTTCCGCGACGCCGAGGAAAAAGCACGTGTTGGTATGCAGCACCCGGACACGCGTGATCTTGCCGCCGCGTTGGCGGGATGGGCCGCGTACGAAGGCGGCAATTCCGGCGCGGCCGTGCCGTATCTCGATAGCATCCGCGGCGAGGGCGGCGAAAAATCCGCCAACATGCGCGACGCTTCGAAAGCCTACATGCTGCTTGCCGACGGTCGCGCGCACGAGGCACGCGATTTGTTGAACAACCTCGCGATGAATGATCCGAAAAATCCCGGTGTGCTGAAGATGAAAGTCGAAGCCGAAATGGCCGACAAGGCCTGGGACGAAGTGCTTTCCACGCTCACGCCACTGGCACGCTCGGGAATGTTGCCCGCCGCGGCGGCACAGCAGATTCGATTGAACGCGGAAATCAACTTGATCAAAGCCAAACCCCACAATCGCGAAATCATCATCGCGGCGTGGGAGTCATTGGAAAGCGTCTCTCGATATGATCCCGCCATGGCCGTTACCGTGGCCAAACGCCTGGCCGGATTGGGGTGCGGCGATGATGCGCGCCGCGTCATTGAGGAAACCATCGACAAGCGCGGGCCTGAGGGCTGGGATGCGTCGCTCGTCGCAGAGTACGGCGTATGCAAAGGTGATTCCGCGCTCGCACAAATCGAGCGTGCTGAAAAGTGGCTGAAACAGCATGCGCGCGACTCGGTGTTGCTGGCGACCCTCGGCAAACTCTGTATGCGCCAATCGCTGTGGGGCAAGGCGCAGAGCTATCTCGAAGCAAGCGTTGCATTGGCGCCCACGCTGGACGCGCACATGACGCTGGCGCGCTTGATGGAGCAAATGGGCAAGCGCGACGAAGCGGTTCGGCATATCCGGCGCAGTGCGGAATTGGCTAAATAAACGGCATTTCGATGAGTGTGCAGTCGATAGTGCCGAGCGGTCGTTACGAGATCACCAGCGACCTTGCGCGCATCGATTCGCGCGCGGTGCATGCCTGGTTGAGCAAAGAATCCTATTGGGCGCGCAATATTCCGTACGAGGTGATTCAGCGATCGATCGAGCACTCGATGTGTTTCGCAATACTCCACGAAACCACGTTGGCAGGATTTGCCCGCATCATCAGCAACCGCGCGACCTACGCATATTTGGGTGACGTTTTTGTGTTGCCCGCGCATCGCGGCAAAGGCCTTTCAAAATGGCTGATGCAACATATCAAGAGCCATCCCGAGTTGCAGGGATTGCGGCGCTGGGCGCTCGCAACCGCCGATGCACATTTGCTCTATGCGAAATTTGGTTTTACACCGTTGAAAGCGCCGGAACGCTGGATGGAACGACATTTCCCCAGCATCTACGCGGCACCCGTCGGCAACGTGTAGGTGGCAATTACTTCCGCTATTCTGCGGCCGCCTTGCGCCTCAAGTCGGCGATCACCACGCTTTCACCAGAGTTGGAATTGCGATAATTGTGCCCGGCGACCGCGAGTGCCAACGCTTCAGTGCAGCCCGGTTGAAAGCGATCATGAAGTTCGATGATCATTGTGTGCACATCGTCAATCCATGCAGCGCTATGTTTAAGTACTTCCAGCTCCGAGCCTTCGATATCAATTTTCAAGACGTCAATTCTGGATTGTTTAAATTCATCCATGATGTCGCGCACGCCCAGAGCGGGAATACCCTCGCCCGTTGCATTTTCCACCACGCGAAAACTCCAGGTGGCCACATGCTCGTTTTCGATGCGCAAGTGAGTCTTTTTGCTCCATAGTCCCGCTTGCACCGGGCGGATATTGGGGTGATGCTTCGCATTCATTTGCAGAATTGCAAAATTCGATGGCTCGGGTTCGATCGCGACAATGATTGCATCCGGATAGCGGCAGGCAAAGTATACCGAAGCGAGCCCAATGTGGGCACCGGCATCGATGATGAATTTGGGGGCACCCAGATCAATGTCGTACTCTTTCTCAATGAAAATTTCGTCGTAGACATCCTGATCAGTCGTTCCCGGTCGAAGGAACACTGAGCCGCCCGCCCATGGGTTCGGCGCGCAACCGATGCCGTTGTTGCCAGCAAGGGCGAGGTAGTTGGTGATCGCGCGGAAGAAGCCAAATTGACTTCGGCTCCAGCTCAAATATTCCCAATGGTCATTGCCGACCAACTTCCTGGCGTAAGTTTTCAGCATGATGCGCGTTGACCCTTCGCTATCCGTTCGTTTGATTCAGGCGCATACCTTCGGTACCGCAAGTTGAGCATGCTTGATTCATGTGAATTTCCATTTGGCGCGCCTTTCCGGCGATATTTGCTCTGCCAGGCCCGCCAATGGGCGGTTCGCGTGAAGGAAAAATGAAGTTACGGCTTGAGGCCAAGCATCAGCGCAGCATTTTGCAACGCGGCACGCCCCGCTCCTTTGCCAAGGTTGTCGAGGCGTGCAATCAATACCGCCTGTTGATGCTTCGCACTTTCGAAAACGAACAATTCCATCATGTTGGTGCCATTGAGCGCTTCGGGATCAAGTTCAGCCGGTGGCTCGCCGCCGTAAGGCTTGACGTCAACAAAACTTGCGCCGATGTAATGCGCGACAAGGCAATCGTGCAACCGTTTGCCGTTGGTAGCGTTCGGCAACGACCACAATTGCAACGGCACATGTACCAGCATGCCTTGCCGGTACGCGCCTACCGATGGCGTGAACACGGGGGCGTGTTCAATGCCTGCGTATTGCTGCATTTCCGGCAGATGCTTGTGAGTGAGCTTGAGGCCGTAGGTAAAGACTGTTGATTTTTCCGCGCCACTTTCAAATGCGTCGACCATTTGTCTACCGCCGCCGGAATATCCGGATACGCCCCACGTCGTCAACGGAAAATTTTTGGGAATCAATCCCGCGGTGACCAACGGTCGCACCAATGCGATGAAACACGTTGACCAGCAACCGGGATTGGCGACCCGCTTGCTGTCGCGAATCTGCGCTTCCTGACCGGGTGTCATTTCAGGAAACCCAAATGCCCAGTCCGGCGCAATCCGATGCGCAGTACTGGCATCGATCACCCGCACCGCCGGATTCTCGATCATTGCCACCGATTCGCGCGCGGCATCGTCCGGCAAACACAGTATCGCGAGGTCGACACTATTCAGCAAACGTTTGCGCTCGACCTGCTCTTTGCGTTTTTCCGGCGCGATGCTGATAAGTTCAATATCGCCGCGCTCGCGCAGAAGTTCGCGGATCAAGAGGCCGGTGGTGCCGTGTTCGCCGTCGATGAAGATTTTCGGTGTGGACAATTGCCGATTTCCATTGGGGTCAAGAATTACAAATAACGCCTGCTTCGCTACTTGCCACGCGTTTTCGTGATGCTTTCTGACATTACGAATGCATTGCAACGTTATGCCTGCGGCATTGCAACGTTATGCCTGCGCGAGCATCGTCTCTGCGTTGGAGACTTCAAATTTGCCGGGACCTTCGACGTTCAGCGTCTTGATCACGCCATCCTGCACCAACATCGAGAAACGCTGCATGCGCACGCCCATGCCTTTGGTCACGAGGTCGAGCTCAAGTCCCAACGCCTTGGTCCATGCGGCTGAACCGTCGCCGAACATGCGAACTTTGCCCAGCGTTTTTTGGTCTTTGGCCCATGCGCCCATGACGAACGCATCGTTGACCGATACACACCAGATTTCATCGACGCCTTTGGCTTTCAATGCGTCAAAATTATTGACATAGCCCGGGACGTGTTTGGCCGAACAAGTGGGCGTAAATGCACCTGGCAGACCGAATACGGCGATTTTCTTGCCTTTGACAAGATCGCTCACTTTGAAAGTATTGGGGCCGAGCGCACAACCTTCGGTTTCAACTTCGATGAATTCGTTTAGCGTACCGTCGGGAAGTGTATCGCCTGCTTTGATCATGGAATGCTCCTGGGTTGAGAAATTACTTCAGTTGACTATCGGTGGACTACGAATCACCGGCGGGTTCAAGGTGAGGGCTCGATGGTGCGGAATAGGTGAATGAGTCGGCAAAATATTCGTCTTCGGGCAATCCACGTTCAATGAACGCAGACTTTGCAACGTCAATCATGATCGGTGCCCCACACGCATAGACCTGATAGCCGGCCAATGAATCGAAATCATTCACGACCGCGTGATGCACCAAGCCTGTCCTTCCAGGCCAATTATCCTCGGGTTTGGGGTCGGAGAGAACCGGGATGAAAGTGAAATTGGGATGTTCCCGCGCCCACTGCGCGGGCAGGTGGGGCATGTACAAATCCTGCAACGTGCGGCAGCCCCAGTACAGCACCATCTCGCGGT
>JANOKK010000223.1:0-5383 GCA_031419255.1 Betaproteobacteria bacterium | reverse complement strand
GCCATTGGCACCGGTGGCGGTACACACTGCCGCCGTCAGACTGGAGAAGGTGACGGGATTGCCGGAGGCACCGCCGGTGGCGGTGACGGTACCGGTGGTGGCGACGTTGACCGTCGGCGGTGCGCCGAAGACAATCGTCTGGCTGCCGACACCGACCGCGATGTTTTGTGTGACCTGGGTGGCCGCCGCGTAATTGACGTTGCCGGCCTGGTTGGCCGCGATCGTACAGGTGCCGGTGGTGACGCCGGTGATGGTCGCGCCATTGGCACCGGTCGCGGTACAGACCGCAGCGGTGAGACTGCTGAAGGTCACCGGATTGCCGGAGGCACCGCCGGCGGCGGTGACGGTGCCGGTGGTGGCGACGTTGACCGTCGGCGCGGCACCGAAGGCGATCGTCTGGCTGCCGAGGCCGACCGTGATGTTCTGCGTAACCTGCGGCGCGGCGCTGAAACTGCCGTTCCCGGCCTGATTGGCCGCGATCGTACAGGTGCCGGTGGTCACCCCGGTGATGGTCGCGCCGTTGGCACCGGTGGCGGTACAGACCGCCGGTGTGGTGCTGGTGAAGGTGACCGGGTTGCCAGAAGCACCACCGGTGGCGGTGACAATGCCGGTCGCAGCCACGTTGACCGTTGGGGCCGCGCCAAACGTGATTGCCTGCGTGCCAATCGGTGTGACACTGTTGGATGCCGCCGAGGCCGCGCTGGTGCCGATCGCGTTGGTTGCGGTGACGGTAAATGTGTACGCGGTGCCGTTTGAAAGGCCGGTGACGACAATCGGCGAGACCGCACCCGTGCCGGTGGCACCACCGGGACTCGCAGTGACGGTGTAACCCGTGATCGGCGAACCGCCGTCGGAGCCCGGAATCGAGAACGATACCGTCGCCTGTGCGTTGCCGGCGGTGGCGGTACCGATCACCGGCGCACCGGGCGCGGTCAAGACCGGCGGCGTGCCGATGAAATTGCCGAACGCCTCCGGTGCTTGACCCACTGGCACCGTGGCAATGGGGGAAAATGTCACGGCGTCGAACACGGACACGTTGTCGCCATTCTCGTTCGCGACCACGAGGCGCGTGCCCGCCGCGTTGACCGACACGCCCACCGGGCCAAATCCCGACGCAAAGGTTGTATTGATCGTGTTCGATGCCGTGTCGATGACACTGATTTGATTGCTTGTGTTGTTGGTGGCGAACAACAGCGTGTTGGAAGGATTGAGCGCAACGCCTGTGGGGCGCACGGCGGGCGCGGTCGAGATATTGGTGATCAGCGAGAGGCCAGTGGTGATATCGAGGACGGTGACATCATTGCTGTCACGATTGGCCACATAGGCGCGCGTGCCGGCCGCGTTGACCGCGACGCCGTAAGGTCCGTTGCCGCCGGTCGTGAGCGTCGACAGTACCGTGTTCGTCGACGTGTCGATCATGGCCACGGTTCCCGGCGTCACGTTGTTCGCGACATAGGCGCGCGTACCGGCCGGATTGAAGGCGACGCCGCGCGGACTGTTCAGACCGGTGATGGTTGCAATCACCGTGTTGGTGCTGGTGTCGATAACTTTGATGTCGTTGAAGCCGCCGGTAATGTCGGTCGCATAGACCCGTGTGCCGTCGGGGCTGACGGCGATGCCGCGCGGGCCGCCCGCCACCGGCACCGTGGCAATCACGGTGTTGGTGGCCGTGTTAATGACCGACACGGAATTCGCGCCGGTGTTGGTCACGTAAACGCGTGTGCCGGCGGGATTGACGGCAACGCCATACGGTTGCACCCCGACGGGAATGGTCGCGGTCACTGAGTTGGTCGCCAGATCGATCACCGAAATACTGTTGCTCGACACATTGTTGTTCGAGATATACGCAAACGGTGCCGCGCCCGACCCGCCTGAGAAGGCGAGTGCAAAAGTGGCCAGCGTGGCATGGAAAAACCTGATCGTCGTGCGCCGAATCGTCATTTTTTACACCGTAAATTTGTTGCACCACTCAATGTTGCATCGCTACCAATAACCATTCCGCATGACAAATACTGACTGGGGTACTTCCATTAACCCTCAATTCTTGTCATCCTCGCGAACGCGGGGATCCATTTTTCGTTGCATCTCATATGGTTACGAAATTTGGATTCCCGCGTTCGCGAGAATGACAGGGTAAATAGAAGTACCCACTGGTGAACCTCAAGCACTGGCGCGCCTTCCAGGTCAGAAATGGCTGGAAACGCCCGCCAGTCAACGGCCTTACCCACCGCGCCTCACAAACGCGACCGCCCCGGAATTACCACCCAGGTTGTACATCACACCCGCCCCGCGCCCGCTTCGGCCGGTGAAGAATCCATCCAGACTGCCCGTCGGAATCGTTGGCGTGCAATTCGGTGCGCAGGTGATCGTCAGTTGAGCGGGCCGCGGCACACCGGCGATCGTGCCGCCGCCATACGCCGAAAAATATTGATCGCGATAAATCGGCACGCCGTTGGCAGCACCGTTCCAGGTCTGACCTTTGATGCCGATGTTGACGCTTGCATCCACGGTACGCGCGCTGTAATTGGCGGCGAGCGTGGCGGAATTCATGGTGCCGGTCCGCCCTGCGCCATCGGTGGGCCGGGTCGAGCCGACAACGTCATACACCGCGTTGCCAGTTAAGGGCAATGATGCCGGGCCACTCTGCACGGCACCAAAAATATAATGCACGCTGCTGTTCGCAAGATTTGCACTTTGACCACCCACGGTGGCCGTGCCGCCCGCCCATCGTCCCCAGAGGAGTCCGGTGGTGGCGTCAAATCCGTTATCGACGTTTGTCGC
This sequence comes from Betaproteobacteria bacterium, assembly GCA_031419255.1. Classification (GTDB taxonomy): domain Bacteria; phylum Pseudomonadota; class Gammaproteobacteria; order Burkholderiales; family Usitatibacteraceae; genus UKL13-2. The sequence goes on along the minus strand of JANOKK010000223.1, from coordinate 2,602 downwards.
GGTACCTTGAGCGTAATTGGTGTGGCCGACCAGGCGATTGCCACTGACATACGGCGCTGTAAACGATGCAACTCTGCCTTGCTCGCCCACTGCAACTTCCTCAGGGCGATTGGTTGTGGAGAAACTTCGGATGTAGCTCGCACCGCTCAATGCACCAGTGGCATCCGACACCAGCCCATCGCGAAACGTCGCTGCCGCGTTCTGCGATGGCCCCTGGAATGCGACAACGCCGCTGACACTCTGAAAACCGGTCGTCGATGTCTGATCAACCAGCCCGTAACCGACGATCGCGCCATTCAAGGTCGCGCCGACGAACGAGCCTTCCAGCGAACCTGACAAGCGCCCGTTGGAGTTTGAATTCTGCCCGCCACTATTGGTGACAGTGAGCCCACCGCCGCCGGTGAAGGCGACGAACGTATTGAACGCGAAAGGAATATTCGTCGCTTGCATGGTCCATGTGCCGCCACTCGTGTTCCCGGCATTGGGCATGGAAATTCCAAGTGTTGCGTTCAAGGTGCGCGCGGTGAAATTGACATCGAGCACGCTGCTCACCAATTGACCCAGCGTGCCAAGTTGATTGGTGGGCGTGGTCGCGCCGGCGCGGATGTACGACGCGGTGCCCGTCAATACTTCCGACAGGTAGGCCGGGAATCCCGAACCGCCATAGGCCCAATGCACATTTCCCGCGCCAACGGGACTGCTGCTGCCGGTAAATGAAAACGCCGTGGCACCAGTCCAGCGGCCAAGCACGATAGTGGTCGCGCCGCCGATGGTGACAGTTTGCAATTCCGCCGCCGTGCCGCCTTGCACACTGAGTGAGGTGCCGCTTTGTCCGCCGGCGTAACCGGTGTACCCGCGCATCGCGCCAGACGCATCAAGGGTGATTTGCCCCGGAACCGCCTGATCGCTAAACGCAGTGCCGTTGACGCCGATCACAACATTTTGCAGATTGACCGGATCCACACCGAGATTGCCGGTGGCATCCACAATCGGAAAACCGAGGCCGTTGCTGCCGACCACATTGGTATTGCCTGCTGCCCGGCCACCGCCTTGCGCCGGACCATCGCCGCCGGTGTTTCCACCCGTGCTTTCGGTACTGCCAGTGCCGACCATGGTTTTACCCGCATCGAGCAGATTGGGTGGCGTGGGAATTATTTTTGGTGCCTGCCCGAGTACCACTTGCACGGTCTGATTGGGGTTGGTGATGATCGGCGCAAATTTGCCTTCATTGTCAGTAACAATGTGGCTGCCTTCGATGGTGTGGTTCGTTGTCGTGGTGTCGTCGTCGGATTGATTGAGGATATTGCCGGAGCCGCGGATGCCGACAGTGGCGACTTTCGTGCGCATGGTATAGGCAGATTGATTGGACTTCGAGAGCAATGTCGTGAATGCGCGCAGCGTGCCGCGCACGAGTGTCAGAACTGCACCTGGCGGGTCGGTCGCTTCGCGCGGATATTTTTCGACGTTCAGTTGCGACTTGGATCGAAGCGAAAGGCGCGCATTGTCGACCATCGTCAACTGCGCCATTCCGTCTGCACCGGTGATGACGAGATCCCCTGGATTCACTTCCGTGCCGACCGCCGCTTTTGTCAGACGGCCTCCCACATTGACTTGCACATCGCCTGTGACATAAGTGAATTGCCCGCTCGCCGCCCAGGCAACCGATGTACCGAATGCGCCTGCAATCGATGTGGCAACCAGCATCGCCAGCGCATTTGGACGCATTTGGAAAAAGTGAAAAGCTTGCATGTCAGGCACTCCCTGGTTCGACTTCATCAGACGCGCGGCAAAATTTTTCATTGGAAATCGCAGCGAATATTCGACGACACTTCGCTGCGCGTGTAGTCGTAAATGGCAATATTGGAATCGTTGCGCGACCCGAACCATTGCGCACGCATCGCACACTTCGGCTGGAAGCGCCAATTCACGCCGAGCGTGACATCCGCAAGCCGGTCGCGACCGAATTCAATTTCGGTTGCGCGCGAAAATGCGCTTTGATCGCGGCGGGTGGTGAAGCCAAGGCCGTTGAAGAGCGACAGTTTTTCCGTCAGTGAATATTGGTAATAACTGCGCAAACCGCCAACGCGTTTCGATTTATCCGAAACACCGTCCGCCAATTTGCGCACCGCCTCGTCGCGGCTAAAATATCCGCTGATCTGCAGCACCGGTGCACCGTTGCCGGCAAACGATCGCAGCCACCCGGCGGTGACGGCGATTGCATTCACATCTTCCAGATCGTTTTTCGGGAAACGTACGCGCGATCCGCTCACACCGAGGTTTACCTGTTGCTGCTCAGTGAGCGAATAGCGATAGTCCGCACCGGCGCTGGTGGTTTTGCGGTCGTTGGTCGGACGCGGTTCACCTGGCGCTTCGCCATCCTGCTTGAACTGGCTGTAACCGCCGCTGAGTTTCAGTCCGTGCAGCCCATCGTTCCAGGCGAATCCCGCGCGGCCTTCGCCGTTCAGCGAATTGAAATTACTTTCATTGCGATAGGCTCTCCCGCGCGCTTCGGCGCCGAGCACCGCCGACCATCTTGCGGTCAAAGGGTGGATGTAATCGACGCCTGCCGCCGCCCCCAGATAGCCGGCTTTGCGTTTGATCG
>JANOKK010000222.1:0-2214 GCA_031419255.1 Betaproteobacteria bacterium | reverse complement strand
CTCGCATGCACAAATATGCCTTCGACCCAGCAGCAGCACTGCCCCGTGATGTACATCGCGCCAGCGGCGAGCGATTCGGCGGCATTTTTGACATCGGCATCGGCGCGCACATAGGTGGGATCTTTGCCGCCAAGTTCCAGTTGCAGGCGCATCATGCGCGGGCCAATGATCGACGCGATCCTCGCCCCGGTGGCATACGAACCGGTGAAGAAAACGCCATCGAGCTTTTGATCCAAAAGTGCGGCGCCGACCAATCCCGCGCCCACCACCGGAATGAAAATATCATTGGGGATGCCCGCTTCGTGCAGCAGCCGCGCGATATGCCAGCCGGTGAGCGTCGCGAATTCGGAAGGTTTATAGAGTACCGCGTTACCTGTGAGCAACGCCGGCACGAAGACATTGCCGCCGACAAAATATGGGTAATTCCACGCGGAAATATTGCCGATGACCCCCAGGGCTTCGTGGCCGATGCGTTCGGTCATGCCCGCGTCGGCCATCACGGTTTCGATACCGGCGGCGGACTCCACCTTGTCGAGAAAAAAATCAATGCGCGAGACCAGTCCATTGATTTCATTGCGCGATTGCTTGATCGGTTTACCGACTTCGGAGGTCAAGGTGTGAGCCAACGGCTCGATGCGCTCCAGCAGCAATGCGCGAAAACGAACGATGCAGGCTTTGCGTTCCGCCAGCGGTTTCGCGGCCCAGGCCGGTTGCGCGGCGCGCGCGAGCGTGGCTTTGGCGGCGACACTTGCGGCATCATCGGCGTCGACTTCGACGATCAACTCATTGCTGGCAGGATTAAATATTTTCAATTTGTTCATCTGTCACTTTCGATTCGCCGTCAGTACGGCAAAAATTCCCTTCATTCCCGCGAACTCGGGGATCCAAGTTCGTTCAATCAACGGGTAGTTAAAGCGCCTGCGCAAACAGCCGCTCAAAATCGGCCGCCACGCAAGGCCGTGGATTGGTTTGATGGCAAATGTCGGCAGTCGCAATTTCCACCAGCCGTGGCAACTGTTCTTTTTTTACCCCCGCAGTCGACAAATTCGCGGCGATGCCGATTTGCTGCTTCAGATTTTTCAGCCACGGCACAAACGCGCCCCCGCCTCCCGCCACACGGGCGGCATGCGCAAGCTCATCGAATTTCGCTGGCACTGCCTCAATATTCCACGCCATCACGGTATCGATCATCAACGCGTTCGCGAGTCCATGATGCATATCACACACCGTGCCCAGCGCGTGCGCGCAGGAATGCACCGCACCCAAATCTTTCTGGAACGCAATCGCCCCCATCATGGAGCTCATCATCATGTCGGCGCGAGCCTGCAAATTGCCCGGCTCCTTTACCGCGATGAGCAACGCGTGTGCCGCAATGCGCGTGCCCTCCAATGCGATGCCATCGCACAGCGGATGATAGGCAGGCGACAAATAGCTTTCGACATTGTGCGTGAGCGCGTCCATGCCGGTTGCTGCGGTCACATGTGGTGGCAAGCCAATCGTCAATTCCGGATCGGCGAACACCACCTTGGCCAAAATCAACGGCGAAAAAATCACCCGCTTCACATGCGATTGCTCTTCGCTGATCACGCTGCTGCGGCCAACTTCACTGCCGGTGCCGGAGGTGGTGGGCAACGCGACAAAGTGCGGCAGGGATTGATCGATCGCACGTACCTTTGGGTGATCCCAGACGTACTCCATGACATCGCCCGGGTGCGTCGCCATCAAGCCGACGACTTTGGCGACATCCAACGCAGCACCTCCGCCGATGCCGACCACGCAATCGGCGTGGTGTACTTTGTAGGCCGCCGCGCCATTCATCACCTGGCTGCCGGTGGGGTTGCCCCAGATGCCACCGTAGGTCGATGGCACGAGTCCCGCCGCGCTGAGATCTGCAGAGATTTCGACGATCAACGGCAATGCGACGAGCCCTTTGTCGGTAACGATCAATGGCCGCTTCAGGTTCATGCTGCGCAGATGCGCAGCGAGCAATTTGCGCGCGCCCGCGCCGAAATGAATGGTGGTGGGGAAGGAAAATTTGGTGATGGTCATTGAGATTTCTCAGCTACGTTGATATTTTTCCAAAGGGGAATTTAGAAAAACTCTAGCACTGGTGCGGCATTACAACCATTTTTTGGCTGAAAGCCGCGCCAATTGTCGAGTTCGGCCACGCAATTTATTGTCTCCCCGGCGCAGGCCGGGGCCCAAGTTTTGTGG
>JANOKK010000221.1:0-1799 GCA_031419255.1 Betaproteobacteria bacterium | reverse complement strand
TTTCAATGCCTTCCCAGCGCAGGCCGAAATAGACCGACCAGTTGGGCGTGACGTTCCATTCGTCCTGCGCGAATAATTCGAGCTTTTGTACTTTCGCGCGGTATTCCTCGAGGGTGTCGATGGGAGGCGCGGCAACGTTGGTCTCGACGAGTTTGGTGGATGAATTATTGCGATTCAATCCGACATCCCAACCCGCCACCAGCGAGTGGCCTTCGACGATGGGAGTCGAGTATTTTCCAGCGAAGGAAAAACTGTTGTCCTTCGAGGGGCCAAGCGTGTTGCGTTCAAGCGTTTGCACGTTCGCGGTACTGAATGAATTGATGAAAGAATCGTTGTCGCGGTCGCCGATGTTGAGATTGAATTTCAGATCGAGCTTGGTGCCCTCGGCGAGCTTCAATATCCAATTGGCGTTGTTGCTGAAGGTATTTCCGCTACCTTCGTTCCTCGAGCGCGAGATCGGATAGATCGTGGTTTCGCCGAGGAGATAATCGGTCTGTCCGTTCGATTTGTTGTTGTAACGATAGGCGTTAATCGAGGGCCGCATGGTGAAACTGTCGCCCCCGCCCAACGTCCAGGCGAGCGTGGAAAAAAGACCGAAGAATTTGTTGCCGCCCTCATTGTGGCTGCGGGTAAATCGTTCCAACATTTTGTTGCCCGCTGGATCGAATCCGACCGAGTCACCCTTGAAGTTGGAGTCATTGGTCGAATTCCCACTGTAAGCGCCAACTGAAAACGCGAGCTTGCCGACGGTTTCCGCGATCTGTGTGTTGAGGTTCTTCGAGGTGTAGCCGGTGCCTTTGTACCAGCCGGCATTGACGGTGCGTTGCGACACGCTGTATTTCTTTTTCATCACGATATTGATCGTGCCGGCGATCGCCTGCGTGCTGAATTCGGCGGTTGCCGCACGGATGATCTCGATTTTCTCGATCAGATCCGGTGATAAATTGTCGATGGAAAATCCCGGCGGCGGACGGTCGCCATCGATGAGTATTTGCGTGTAGCCGCTGCCGAGGCCGCGCAGGCGAATGCTGTTGCCGAGCACGGTCACGCCCGGCAAGCGCTTCAATACATCGAGCACTTGCGTGTCGCCGTACTTTTTTATCTCTTCCGCGTTCACCACTATTTTGGTGGCGGTATCATCCTGCCGCGCATCGTAGGCGGATTGCGAGGCGGTGACTTCGACTTTGTCAACAGACTGCGGCGGCTTCGGAGGGGTATTGTTCGCAGGCGGTGTTACGGTCGCGACAGGTTTTTCTTGTGCTGAAACGGGTTTGAAGATCGCGATGGCGAATGCGATGCCTGCGCCACTTGCCAACAATCTTGCGACACAACCACACCGACGCGATTTCCGGTTTCTCATTTTTTTGATTTGTAAATTGATGTCGTTGACCGAATGTGCGATCCGCTGCGCGCGAAAAACAAACCCTATATTCGGCGGGCCTTTCGGAGCATTTTCTGCCGGAACGCCGCGCCAGTTCTGGGTTTTTGGTGTGTTCGCCGAGAACCACCGACTCAGTAGTTACCGAGGAACCTGATCCTGATCATCGCCACGATCAGTGGTTCGCGCTCCCCGCATTATGCCTTTCGATGCGTGCGGCAAAAAGGTTCTTGTCATTGCCGCCTCGGCAAACCTTGGTGCGCGTCGGGTTATATCTTTTGCAGCGCCGCCGCGACCGCGTCCATCGCGGGGTCGCCACCGGAACGGTACCTGTCGATTGTCCACGGCGCGGCGATATCGGGATCGAGCGTTGCGACCGCGATCGGTCGGTTCACGACATGTCGGTGGCAATCGTCAACGC
>JANOKK010000220.1:0-5012 GCA_031419255.1 Betaproteobacteria bacterium | reverse complement strand
GCGCCGCTGGCAAGTTTGTTTTCGACGATGGCGATAAACACATCGCGCGCCTCGCGGCCCTGCCATTGCCCGCGCCCGAGCGTGAGATTGCCCACCGGCTCGCCGATGACCTGAAACTTTAGCCGCGATTTGAGTTGGTCGAGAGCGTCTTGGGCAAGCATGGGAGACAAATAACAATTCTTGTGTGACAGCTAAGGTGGCTCGAATTATAGCCGCCGCGTGACGGGATCGACCTCTGCCATCTGTACATTTGTCGTCAAATGACGACAAAAAATTACGGTGATCGGAACTTGTGCATGCGCACATGATCGATACAATGGACACGTGCCTTCGCATAGCAGCGCTCGGCGGCGCGCAACGTTGCGACCACCGCTGTGACTATTCGCAACCATGAGTTGCTTCTTCAACCCGCCCGTATCCGGCCCTTGAAAACGACAACATGCCATCAGCCAACTCCACCCGACTCGCGCTAGTCGCCGCATTGCATGCCATGGCCGACGAGAGCGCCGATCCGCTCGCGCAGTTTGTCGCGCTCGTTGACGCATTGCGCCCGGTCGACGCAGACAATGCAATGCTTGCGACCGCGAATATCACTGTCCTTTGCGAATTGATCGAAGCCGACGAGACCACACGCATCGCCCTGCGCAGCCGGCTGCTGGCACTATTCCCGGGCCGCAAACAAGTCAGTTTTTTTGCCGACAGCGGCATCTTGCCCAACACCGGATTTTTCTCCGAGCTGTGGCGCCGTGTTGTGCAGCGCATGCTTCCCGCCATTGTCGATACCCGCTATTTGAAAGATTGCGTCAATCTGATATTCCATCGTCGCGACGACTACGTGTGGCTGGATTCCGTCCCGACCGAATTGAAGTTGCGTTTCTGGCAGACATTGGGCCTGGCGATGGCCGAATCGCGCGACGTATCGACGATGCCGGAATCTCTTTCGCAGATGCTCGATGCCGGCGACATTCTGGCGATTCGCATCGGCGCGATGGGGCTGGAGCCGGAATTGGTGCGCCTGCATCCGAGTATCGACGAACACGATTCGCCGTTTTTGGCGTTGGCCGCTGAAGCGCAACAATTCTCAGTCGGCTATCGAAAATATCTGGCCGGTGGCGAATCGCCCAGCGAAGATGAACGCCAGCTTCACGTCCTGATCGATCAATGCCGCGAAGTGATTCTGCGCATTCGCAGTCGTGCCGCCAACGTTGGTACCAGCCTCACGCTCACTTACTTGTTGCGCAGGCTTGAACAAAGCCTTTCGCGACTCGAATTGCTGATCGCCATTCTCGCCACGCGCCACGAATCGGCCGATATGGAGCTCGATGATCGCGGCGATTACAAGTCGATCGCGTTGTGGGTCGAGTTTCTCAGTCAGGCGATCCACGGCGAAGGCCTGCGGCAAGGCATTCGCAGCCATATCAGCCGCACTATTGGGTTGTTGGCCTTGCGCGTAACCGACAACGCGAGCCGCGCCGGTGAACATTACATCGCAGCCAATCGCGAAGAATATTTCTGGATGTTGCGCTCGGCGATGTGCGCGGGTTGTCTGGTGGGTTTCATGGCGCTGCTGAAGTTGTATTCCTCGCAAGCAAGCATGCCGCCACTCGGCTATGCACTTGCGTACAGCATGAATTATTCGTTCGGCTTCATGCTGATACACGTGTTGCACTGGACGCTCGCCACCAAGCAGCCGGCCATGACGGCATCTACCATCGCCGGCGTCATCAGTGAAATTCGCGGGCGCATGAAGGATGTCGAAAAGCTCGCGACGCTGATCGTCGATGTGCTGCGCAGCCAGTTTGCCGCCATTTCCGGCAACGTACTGATCGCGATTCCGACGGCGATGGCGCTATCGTTTGCCATCGGTAAACTGACCGGCCAACCGATCATGAATGCGGAAAAGGCGGCGCACATGCTGCATGATTTGTCACCTATCGACAGCCTCGCGCTGTTGCATGCGGGCATCGCGGGCGTATGTCTTTTTCTGGGCGGATTGATTTCGGGTTACTACGATAATCTTGCCGCGTACGAGCGTATCCGCGAACGTATCGAGCACGCGAAATGGTTGAACGCATTGCTGGGCGAAGCGCGCCTGAAAAACTTTGCGGCGTACCTCGACGACAATCTCGGCGCGCTGGCCGGCAATTTCTTTCTCGGCATTATGCTGGCGATGGTCGGTACCATCGGCTTCCTGACCGGTTTGCCGATCGATGTTCGCCACGTAACGCTTTCGTCGGCAAATTTTGGTCTCGCGGTTGCCGCACTCGATTTCTCGCTTGATTCAATCGTCATGGCGAAGTGTTTTGTAGGCATCGCGCTGATTGGCTTCATCAATCTTGCGGTAAGTTTTTCGCTTGCATTATGGGTGGCGTTGCGCGCGCGTGGCGTGGGGTTTGGCCAAACCGGTATGCTGCTATCGATAATGTTCAATCGGCTCATTACCAATTGGCGGCAGTTTTTCTGGCCGGGAAAAACTTTCTGAAAATCATCCACAAGGAATCGTCATGACCTCCATGCTCAGTTCGATCAAAGCCATCGCACTGCGTCGCAAAAACAATGGTGCGCAAACGCGAAAACTGGTGCAGGCGTGTCGGCAATTGCTATCGGAGCGCGGCGAAGCGTTGGGCGTCTCGCTGGCGCAAGAAACGTTGGCGCTGTACGCGCAGCTATCGAAAGAAGAACAGGTCGCGTTTTTTCAGGCGCTGAAAACGGATTTTTCCCCGGACCCCGTCAAGGTGCTTGCCGCCGCGACGGCCTATGCCCATTCGCCCGATAGCGAGCATCTCGCCCAACTCACGCATCACACCGAGCCACCGCGTCAGGAATTGTTGCGACGGCTGAATCGTGCGCCCGGCGGCACGCGCGTCATCGTCGGCATGCGCGAAAAATTGCTGGAAGCGTTACCGAAAGATCGTGAGTTGCGGCAAGTCGACGATGATTTTCATCACCTGCTGCAGTCCTGGTTCAATCCGGGGTTTTTGCGCATCGCACGGGTGGATTGGAATACGCCGGCCACCTTGCTCGAACAACTCATCCGCCATGAAGCGGTTCACGAAATTCGCGGCTGGAATGATTTGCGCCGGCGGTTGCAGGATGATCGCCGCTGCTTCGCTTTCTTTCACCCCGCCCTGCCCGACGAGCCGCTGATTTTTGTTGAAGTCGCACTCCTCGCGGAAATGCCCAATGCGATCGAGCCGCTGATCAATATCGACAGCAACCCCGCGCCTCAGAAAGAATTTCATCTGGCCGCGTTCTACAGCATCAGCAATTGCCAGCCGGGATTGCGCGGCGTTTCGTTGGGAAATTTCCTGATCAAGCAAGTGGCGGGTTTGCTCGCCAATGAGTTTGGCCGTGTGAAACATTTCTGCACGCTGTCGCCGATCCCGGGGTTTCGCGATTGGCTGCGTCGCCTCGTATCGTCACCCGATGATGCCGTGGTTTTTTCCTCAACCACGCGGCAAAGTCTTGAGAATGTGCGGCGCGCGATGGGCCCGTTGCTCGACAAAAGCGTCGCCGACCTGCGTGCCGCCGAGCGCGTCCGCGAAAAATGTGCACACGATCTGGAGCGCCTGTGTGCCGCGTATTTGCTGGGCGCCGGCGAACCCGATAGCATCACCCGCGATCCTGTCGCACGATTTCATCTCAACAACGGTGCGCGCATGGAACGACTAAACATCGATGGCGATTTGTCGGACAAGGGATTAAAGCAGTCGCTGGGGATGATGGTGAACTATGTATACGATCTGAAAACGATCGAGCGCAATCATCAGCAGTTTGTCGCCGGGAAGACCGAGGCGTCGAAACAGGTGCGGGGGTTGGTTGGTTGAGGGTGATGCGAAAAGTCATTATCTGGCGCGGTGTTTGGGACGAAAAGTGTCGGAAACGCGCGCCAGTGTTGTGGTTTGGGCCAGGCAACTTTTATCGGTTCTCTAATTTGTCTCCCCGGACTCGTTCCGGGGCCAAATTTACAACTTCATTCAAGTGGCAGCAGAACTTGGGCCCCGGAATGAATCCGGGGAGACAGATTTGTAATTTGTTCGCTGCAACTGACATCAGTATTTTCTTTCGGCACGTTGTAACTGGGAGTACTTTGTACCTACGCTGACGTTGTGCCCCTCAACAAATCCATGTCATTCCGGAATCGTCTCCGGGAATGACGCCTCCACTTTTTCCACGCCCGCCAATTCCCCCATGCCCGCCATCCCCTACATCACCGACCAAGACATCGCCGCCGAAAAAGTCCCCGCCGACCTGGTCACCGCGATCCGCGCGCGCCGCGCCAACGGCGCGCTCCTCAATCTCGACCGCATGCTCCTGCACAGCCCGCCGATTGCGCGTGGCTGGAACATCTTCCTCGGCGCGATTCGACGCGATCTTTCGCTATCGCCGACTCTGCGCGAACTCGCCATCTGCGCCATCGCCAAATTGAATCGCGCGGAATACGAATGGACGCAGCACGCGCCAATTTTTCTCGCCGAAGGCGGGCGGCAGTCGCAGCTCGATCGGCTGATGTCGATCAATACCGCGCACATCGATGAAACCGAATTCAATCGCGTGGAGCGGGCGACGTTGAACTTGACAAGAGAGATGACGTTGAGTGTCGACGTAAATGTCGCGACGCGGGAGGAAATTCGCGCGGTGTTGTCGGATGCGGAAGTCGTGGAATTGGTCGGCGTGATCGCGACCTACAACTTGGTGTGGCGTTTTGTGGTTGCGCGGGGGGTGGGGGCGGAGTGAGAGGCACAGAGCATAGAAATATCAATTTGCGGGACCATTTTTCCCGTGAGGAATGCAAAATGAAAGACGTGATCCCGCGCTTGATGAACCCGCGCTTGCGCTGTTGCTGAGGCACGCCGTTTAGCAAAACCGCCCTCACTCCCCCGCCTTAATCCGATTCTCTTTCACCACCTTCGCCCACCGCGAAATCTCGGCTTGCAGAAAACTCTGTAGCTGCTCGGGCTTCCCACCCACCACATCCATCCCCTGCGCCGCCAATTTTTCTGCCACGTCCG
>JANOKK010000219.1:0-10308 GCA_031419255.1 Betaproteobacteria bacterium | reverse complement strand
CTCCACCCGTTGGAGGCGACGTGGCATCGAGCGTGCCACCCTAATACCGGTAGGTATCCGGCTTATACGGCCCCTGCTTCGAGACGTGAATGTAGGCCGCCTGCTGATCGGTCAACTCGGTCAATTGCGCATTGAGTTTCCGCAACTGCAACCGCGCGACCTTTTCATCCAGATGCTTGGGCAACACGTAAACACCGACCGGATATTTCGCCGTATTGGAATACAACTCGATTTGCGCAATCGTCTGATTGGCAAACGATGACGACATCACATACGAAGGATGTCCCGTACCGCATCCAAGATTCACCAGACGCCCTTTGGCGAGCAAGATGATGCGCTTGCCGTCGGGGAAAATGATGTGATCGACTTGCGGCTTGATTTCATCCCACTGGTATTTTTCGATTGAGGCGACATCGATTTCGTTATCGAAGTGGCCGATGTTGCAGACGATGGCCTGATCCTTCATCTTCGCCATGTGATCATGCGTGATGATGTGATAGTTGCCGGTGGCGGTGACAAAAATGTCAGCTTTATCGACGGCGTAATCCATGGTCACCACGCGATAGCCTTCCATCGCCGCCTGCAGCGCGCAGATCGGGTCAACCTCCGTCACCCACACTTGCGCAGAGAGCGCGCGCAAGGCCTGCGCCGAGCCTTTGCCGACGTCACCATACCCCGCGACCACGGCAACTTTGCCCGCGATCATCACATCGGTCGCGCGCTTGATGGCATCGACCAATGACTCACGGCAGCCGTAGAGATTATCGAATTTCGATTTGGTGACGCTGTCGTTGACGTTGATGGCTGGGAACGCGAGCTTGCCGTCCTTGTGCATTTGATACAAACGATGCACGCCGGTGGTGGTTTCTTCGGTCACGCCTTTGATCGCTTTCAGGCGCACTGAATACCAATGCGGATCGGTCGCGAGTTTGGCTTTGATCGCGGCGAACAAAATACGTTCTTCTTCAGCACCCGGATGATTCAATACCGACTTGTCGGTTTCTGCGCGCGTGCCCATATGCAATAGCAACGTCGCATCGCCACCGTCATCGAGAATCATGTTCGAATAGCCACCGTCTTTCCACTCAAAAATGCGGTGCGTGTAATCCCAATATTCTTCGAGCGTTTCACCTTTCACGGCAAACACCGGCGTGCCATTGCCGGCAATCGCGGCGGCGGCGTGATCTTGCGTGGAAAAAATATTGCACGAGGCCCAGCGCACTTCGGCGCCGAGCGCTTCCAGCGTCTGGATCAGCACGGCGGTCTGGATCGTCATGTGCAGTGATCCAGTAATGCGCGCACCTTTCAGCGGCCGCGTCACAGCGAATTCTTCGCGGATTGCCATCAACCCCGGCATTTCGGTTTCGGCGATCTTGATTTCCTTGTTGCCCCACTCGGCAAGTTTCAGATCGGCGACGTGGTAGTCGCCATGGATGATGTTTTGCGGTTTTAGTACAGCGTTCATGTTTGGCTCCTGGCAAAGATGTGTTTCGCGAGCACCAATAGAAAACGGCGCCCACACTGGTTTTCAGTGTGGGCGCCGTTTCAGAACTGCTTGAATTCGATTTTCCGAGCCTGATCGATATTGAAATCGCGCGCAGCGCCCCTCGGAAACCGAAATTATACGGGTTTTATGGCCGCCTGTCGGGATTAAGGAATCGAAGCGAAAACGAAGTTTCAGAGAAGGCTAATCTTTAGGTTATGCCGCAATTAAAAATTAGCTGGGCGAGGGCAGATTTTCACGCTTTTCAAGCCAATGGTTGTTCCATTGGCGCCGGAAAGTGGGGAAATCTGCACCGGCCAGATCATTTTGCAGCCGATTTCCCTTAAGTCCGGCAGGCGGCTATGCGCTGACGAGCACCTTTTTTGCTTCGCCCTTAAGTCCCGCCGCGTCGCGCAAGAGCGCAATCTTGTCGGTCGCTTCCCACGTGAATTCCGGTTCTTCCCGGCCAAAGTGACCGTACGCCGCCGTCTTGGCGTAAATCGGACGCAGCAAATCGAGCATTTGCACAATGCCTCTCGGCCGAAGATCAAAATGCTTCGCGACCAACTCGGCGATTTTTTCATCCGACATGACGCCAGTGCCTTCAGTGTAAATCGTGATATTCATTGGCTTCGCGACACCAATCGCATACGCAACTTGCACCTGACATTGGCGGGCCAATCCGGCAGCGACAATATTTTTTGCAACATAACGCGCCGCATACGCGGCCGAGCGATCCACCTTGGAAGGATCCTTGCCGGAAAATGCGCCGCCACCGTGCGGGCAAGCGCCGCCATAGGTATCGACAATAATTTTGCGACCGGTCAATCCGCAATCGCCTTGCGGCCCACCGATCACAAATCGCCCGGTCGGGTTTACCAGATAACGGGTGTTTTTCAGCCACTCTTTCGGCAGAACAGGCTTGATGATTTTTTCGATCACTTCGTCGATTGCCGATTGCTTCATCAACTTGCCGTCCGACTGATCCGGATCGTGTTGCGTTGACAATACGACGGTGTCGATCGAATGCGGTTTGCCATCGACGTAGCGCATCGTCACTTGCGATTTGGCATCCGGGCGCAGCCACGGCATGCGGCCATCGCGGCGCAATTCCGATTGGCGCTGCACCAGACGGTGCGCGTAATAAATTGGTGCTGGCATCAGGACGCTGGTTTCATCGCAGGCGTAGCCGAACATCAAGCCCTGATCGCCGGCACCCTGATCGAGATTGTTGTCTTGTGCGGTATCCACGCCTTGCGCGATGTCGGGGCTTTGCTTGTCGTAGCAAACCATCACCGCGCAGCCTTTGTAGTCGATGCCGTATTCGGTGTTGTCGTAGCCGATGCGTTTGATCGTATCGCGCGCGACGTGGATGTAATCGACGTTCGCGTTGGTGGTGATTTCACCCGCCAGCACCACTAGGCCAGTGTTGCAGAGGGTCTCGGCGGCGACGCGCGAATGCGGGTCCTGGGCTAGAATCGCGTCAAGAATCGCGTCCGAAATCTGATCGGAGACTTTGTCGGGATGGCCTTCGGAAACGGATTCGGATGTGAACAGAAAATCGGTCATTTACTTCCCCAGAAATTGGTGCCGCTGTCATTGAAGCTTGGTCTGATCGCCTGCACTGCAAATGCCAGCGCAGCCGAGAATTTTAACAGAAAGCATTTCTTGACCTCAACCGCAACCACAGCGCTCGGCGCCGACAACCAATGGTGAAGTTGATTTTTCATTGGATGGGAAGATTGCCGCTCAGGTGGAATCATTCTATCGGCGCGTGTCTCGGCTGGCTAGCGTGGCGTTTTTCCTCGCGGCATCGGCGATTGATGAGAGAAAATCTTGCGTGTTTCGGCAAACATCAGGGCATCGACCCTGCCACGCTGCTCAGTGCAGCCATTGCCGAGCAGGGTCGGGGCATCGCCGAGTTGGCCATCGCCTGGACGGCACCGATGGATCGCCTGTATGCGCTCGTGAAAAGTTGCAGCGGATGGGAACATATCGATGCGGCAAAAGCGGCCAATCGCGCCATCATTTTTGTGACGCCGCATCTGGGCTGCTTTGACATTGCCGGACGATATATCGCGCAACGCATACCCATCACCGCGTTGTATCAGCCGCCAAAACAAGCATGGATGTCCGACATCATGCAGCAGGGCCGGGTGCGTGGTGCCGCCAGCACGGCAGCCGCAGGTGCTGGGGGCGTGAGAGCGCTGTTGAAGTCCTTGAAAAGCGGCGGCAATATCCTCGTCCTGCCGGATCAGGTGCCGGCCCCGGGGCAGGGCGGTGATGGCGTGTGGGCGGATTTTTTTGGGCGGCCCGCTTACACGATGACGCTGCTGCCACGGCTTGCGCAGTCGACCAATGCAGCGGTATTGTTCTTTTTCGCCGAGAGATTGCCGAAAGGCAAGGGCTACCACGTGCATATCGAGCCGATGGCCGCCCCATTTTCTGCGGATAGGGAAATCGCCGCGCGCGAAACCAATGCGATGATCGAACGGCTGATTGCGATGGCCCCCGCGCAATATTTGTGGGGATACAACCGGTACAAACATCCGGCGGGTGCGCCAGCGTCACCGAGATAAGCGGAAAACTCTACTATTGGCGGGCGCCTCCGGGCGAAATGCCGTGCAGAAGCGGGCCAGATATAGAGTTTGCTTCGCCTACGGGGTTTTCCCGGCGTTCTTCACATACCGATCCAGCCAGCGCTGGATTTCCGACAATCGGTGCAGCACCGATTCGCGGCCTCGATAATTGTGGTCCTCAAACGGCAGCATCACCAGCCGCGTGGTGCCGCCGAGGCCGCGAATCGCCTGATAAAGCCGCTCGCTTTGCAACGGAAACGTACCCGCGTCGGAATCGGCCTCGCCGTGCATCAATAACAGCGGCGCTTTGATGCGATCCGCAAAGTTGAACGGCGACATCTGACTGTAAACCTCACGCGCCTTCCAAAAATTGCGTTCCTCCGACTGAAAGCCGAACGGTGTCAGGCTGCGGTTGTACGCGCCGCTTTGGGCGATGCCGGCGGCAAACAATCGCGTGTGCGCCAATAGATTCGCAACCATGAAAGCACCGTAGGAATGCCCGCCGATGGCGATCTTGCCGCGCTCCGCCACGCCGCGTCGCACGACTTCCTCGACCGCCGCTTCAGCGCTGGCAATCAATTGCGGCAAATACACATCGTTGGGCTCGCGACCGGTCTCCGCGATGATCGGCATTTGCGGATTATCGAGGACCGCGTAACCCAGATTCAAAAACGGCAGCGCACCATTGAAGCTTGGGCGCGAATAGCGGAACGGCGATGCCAAAATCTGGCTCGCCGCGTCCGTCGATCGATATTCGCGCGGGTAGGCCCACATGATCATCGGCGGCGGATCGTCGCCCTTCTTGAAACTGGGTGGCAGGTACAGTGTGGCCGACAATTCCACACCGTCGCGTCGCTTGTAGCGAATCACTTCCTTGGTCGCGCTGGCGATTGGATTTCGTGGGCTCGTGAAGCGCGTGACCGGTTGAGACGCACCCGTTGCCAGATCGCGCAAATAGACGTTCGGCGGCTCGCTCGCGCTTTCGCGTTGCATGAGCAAACGCAAATTGCCGTCCGAATCGAACAAGGCCATCGGCACATCGTAATACGGTGCGTCCGAACGATACAGCCGCCGCGACTCGCGAATCTCGACATCAAAGCGATCGATGAACGGCCGATCGCCGTCCGGCGATGCGCCATGGCCGATCAGGTAAATCGCTTTGCCATCGGGCGTGAAATTGAGCACTCGCGCGCCGCGCGAATTCACCTCTGTCAATGGCGTACCGGGATCGCCATAGCGATCTTCGGTCAATCGATCGAACAATTTCACCGGCGCGCGCAGAACCGAATTATCACCGGGGAAAATGCGCCACGCCATGGTGCGGCGGGTTTTACGCGCCGCTTCCACCAGAATCGCTACATCGTCGCGCCCCCAGTAGACGGTCTGGAAACGCAAGTCCATGCGCGCAAGCAATTGCGCATCGCCCTCGAAGGGTGCCGCCAGCGAAAACAATTGGTCGCCGAGGCCGTTGCGGCGGCCCTCGATCGGTTGCACCCAGGTAATGGTGGCCGACGCATCGCCGCGCCACGCATACTGCCGCGCACCTTTGCGCACGGCATCGGGATCCGGTTCATCGTCCTCGGCCAGCGTCAATTCGGACAACACCTTGACGCTTCGCCCGACATCGGCCTCGCGGGCATCGCGGATTTCGGTGCGCAACGGAAATTGCGAAACAGGCACCGAATACGAGTAAGGTCGGCGCACCGATTGCACCAGCACATACTCGCCATCCGGCGAAGGCAGAAACGCGCGAATCAAACCGCTTGTCAATGGCGTAACCTTGCCGTCGAGGGCGATATTGGCAAGTTCGCTCGTGGCGTAGTGCTCGAACAAGGATTCGTCGTGCCGCGAACGCAATAAGTCCTGATAGGTGCGCACCGGATTGCGTTTGCCGAGGCTTTCCTGAATGGCCGGCCCGGATGACGCGGCTGAAAATTTAGGCGGAGCACCGCGTCCGAGCGGAACCAGATTGGCGATCAGCGATTTTGAATCGCTGTGCCACACCATTGGTCGCCCCAGGACGCCATTGAGCAATCGATCCGTGACGCGCTTGGCGAGAGCGCCATTCTGGATCTCGACCACCATCAGTTCAACGCCATTTTCCCGCACCAGCGTGAAGGCGAAACGTTTGCCGTCGGGCGACCAAATCGCATCGCCGATGCGTGCACCGGCGGGAATGCCGGTGACGATTTTTTCGCTGCGGTCGGCGATCCTCACCAGCTTGATGCCGACGGTGAGAATCGTCCGGCTCTGATCGTTGTTGCGCGGATTGATGCGCAGGCCCGCGAGGCGCAATTCCGGTTGCGCGAGGTCGGCGACCGAGGGCAGCGCGGGACGTTCCAACAGCATCAGCCACTCGCGGTTCGGTGCCAGAATCGTTTGCGGAATCTGCGGCGCATCGACCATGTCGATGATGGATTGCGGCGGCTGCAAGTAGCGCGGCGCGTCGACGGCAGATGCAGCGCCAGACGACATCGCGCCTGCGATGAGCAACGCGAATGCGGACAATCGTGACGAAAAAAATTTCAATGGCATCGTGTCGCGGATAGCGTAGGCGGTGAACAACCTCGCATGATACGCCTTGAAGGATGTTTCTCATTGCGCGCCGCAGCGCGCCGCAGCGTTAAGGCACCTCAGCGCAACCCTGGAATAACGCGCCGTTGACTCGACTGGAGGCGACCCGGAGAATGGCGCATGCTTTTCAACAGTTACGAATATTTATACCTATTCCTGCCGCTTGCGCTGGCCGGTTTTTTCGCGTTGCGACGGTCGTCGAATGTCGCACTCGCCTCTCTTGTCGTGGCCTCGTTGTGCTTTTACGCATGGTGGAATCCGTGGCATTTGCCGGTCGTGATCGGCAGCGTTATGTTCAATTTTTGGGTAGGTCAGCGGATCATCGCGGCATCCGCCTACCGATCGCGCTGGCTATCGCTCGGCATTGTCGGCAATTTGCTGTTGCTGGGCGTTTTCAAGTACACGCACTTTGTGTGGGGCATCGCAGCCGATGTGGCGGGTGTCTCGATGACGCTGCCTACCATTGCATTGCCGCTCGGCATCAGTTTTTTCACTTTCACCCAGATCGCCTATCTGGTCGATACTGCGCGCGGCGACGTGCGCGAAACCAATCCGCTTTATTACGCGTTGTTCGTCACGTTTTTCCCGCATCTGCTGGCCGGCCCGATCATTCATCACAAAGAAATGATGCCGCAGTTCGCAGACACCGCCAATCGTCGTTTCAACGCCAACAATTTTGCACGCGGCCTTTTTCTGCTGGCGCTGGGCTTCGGCAAAAAAGTATTGATCGCCGATCCGCTCGGTGCGACCGCGAACGCCGGCTATGCAGACATCGGCGCGTTGGGATTTACAGACGCATGGCTCACCACGTTGGCGTACACGTTCCAAATCTACTTTGATTTTTCCGGCTACACCGACATGGCGCTGGGCGCCGCGCTGATGTTCAATATCCGCTTACCGGTGAATTTCAATTCGCCTTATCTCGCGGTAAATATTCAGGAATTTTGGCGGCGCTGGCACATTACCTTGTCGCGCTTCTTGCGCGATTATCTTTACGTGCCGCTGGGTGGCAATCGTGCGGGCGAAGGGCGTATCGCGAGCAATCTGATGGCGACATTTCTGCTCGGCGGTTTATGGCATGGCGCAGGCTGGACATTCATCGTCTGGGGCGGCCTGCATGGTGCGGCATTGGTGATATTTCGCGTCTGGCAGCGGACGGGATGGCATTTGCATCGCGTCGTCGCGGTCGCGTTGACGTTTTTGTTTGTGCATGTCACGTGGATTTTCTTCCGCGCGCCGTCATTGACGGAAGCATGGCGGATGCTCGCGAAACTGGTGCCGTCCGCCCCAGAGTGGGTGGCCTTCACGGCAAAATTGTCGCCGACGCAGTGGCCGCTGAAATCACTTATCGGCCTTCCCGATGCGGCCCCCGCCACCGGCCTCATATTGTTGGCGGCGGTGTGCGTGACATTGATCCCCGCGAATAGCGACCGGCTCGCCGAACGATTTTCTGCCAACGCGCGCGAATGCGTTTTCGCGAGTGTGCTATTGACCCTCGGCACGCTGACGCTTGGCCAAGTCACGCAATTTCTGTACTTCAATTTCTGATGAACGTCACCGCCACGCGCCCAACGATGCATCGCTTTGGAATATTTATTCTTGCGACGCTCGCGTTGACGGCGTTGATGTTGATTGTGGTTGCGGTATTGAATTGGAAAATTGACCCGTTCCAGCAATACCGGCTCGCGCCTGCCGACGAAGCGCGTTTCCCGCGTGCGTTGCAACGCTACATCAACCCCGGCCTCGCCAAGCATGCGGAGTACGATTTCGTCATCACTGGTTCGTCGCTGATGGAAAATTATCATTTGCCTGAAGTGGATCGCCTCTGTGGTGTAAGGTCGATCAATCTGGCCACCTCGGCAATGGCGGCTTATGAACAGCGCAAAATTCTTGAGGTTGCGCTCAAGCATCGTGCGCCGAAGCGCGTCGTGATGACGCTGGACTTCAATTCTTTTGCGCCGCCACCTAATGAGAGCCTACCGGACATTCCCGATCCGTTGCCGTTATATTTGTACGACGACAATATCTTCAATGACTTTCGTTATCTCATCAACGGCAGCGTCGCAGTGCGATCGATGTCGATTGCGCGCGGCGTGCGAGTGGGAAACTACTCGACCGATTTCAATCGCGCCTGGAGTTGGGAGCATGAAGTGCAATTTGCCCGCAAACGCGTGTTGAATAATATCGATCCCGCCAATATCAACCTGCGTTTCAAGCAAGGCCCGCGAACCGCGTCGCGCATGCGCGAAAGTTTCGATGTCAATATTGCACGCTTGATCGAACAGTATCCCAACACCGAATTCAATATCGTGTTTCCGCCGTATTCCATTGTCGTCTGGGCCGATTTTGTGCAGCGTGGCCAGCTTGAGGTGTCACTTGAATTCAAACGCCATGTTTTTCAGCGACTCGGTCGGCTGGCCAATGCGCGGATTTTCGACATGCAGTGGGACACCGACATCATTCAGAATCTCGACCATTACGCCGACATTTATCACTTCAGTCCGGAAATTGGCGGGCGGCTGCTGGATGCCGCGTGTCACAATAATCCGCGTTATCGGGTTGACGCTGAATCGCATCGGGTTTTTGAAGCGAGCCTGCGAAAACAGGCGCTCGAGGTGGATGTATCAAAACTGGCGAAGAACCGTTGAAGCCACTACTGTCCGATGCCGTGTGCGTGCCAGAATCCGTGAATACATATTTAAAAAACAACATCTTGGCCCATGATGGTCGGCTTACGTTGCAGCGCAGCAAAATTAGGTTTATGCTTCGCGCCAGCCCAGCGGGGAGGCTCAGGTTTTGCCACCCTCACAACGCAATCCAGCCATAGCCGCACTCTAGCGACCTAAATCAACTCACTGTCAAGCGCGCGTCCTGCGCTCATCCTGCCGCGAATTGTTTTCGCAGGTGGGTCTTGGCAACTACTCAATGGAAAAATCCAACAACAAACTCGGCGCGCTCACCATTGGCGCGGTCGGTGTGGTGTTCGGCGATATCGGCACCAGCCCGCTGTACGCGTTCAAAGAATCGTTTCATCCCAGCCACGGCATACCGCTCTCTGAAGCATCCGTGTTTGGCATTCTCTCGGTCATGTTTTGGGCGATGATGGCGCTGGTGTCGGTCAAATATCTGGCGTTTATGATGCGCGCCGACAACAAAGGCGAAGGCGGAATTCTCGCGCTCACCGCACTGGCGCAACGCTGCTTTCGCAAAGGTACTCGCCGCCATTGGTGGGTGGTGGCACTCGGCATGTTTGGCGCGTCGATGTTTTATGGCGACGCAATTATCACTCCCGCGATGACGGTACTTTCCGCCGTCGAAGGACTGCAAATCGTCACGCCCGCGTTCGAGAAATTCGTGATGCCGATATCGATTGGCATCATGGTCGGCTTGTTCGCCATTCAGCGCCACGGCACGGCGGCCGTCGGCCGCTACTTTGGCCCGACGATGGTGTTGTGGTTTGTGGTGTTGGCCGTGTTGGGTGTGCTGCAAATCGCCGGCAACCCGATGATTCTCGCCGCATTGAACCCGTGGTACAGCTGGCAATTTTTCATTGACCACAAAGTCGCCGCGTGGCTGACACTCGGTGCCGTCGTTTTGTGTGTGACCGGCGGCGAAGCACTTTACGCGGACATGGGGCACTTCGGCCGCAAGCCGATCCGCCTCGCCTGGTTC
>JANOKK010000218.1:0-2866 GCA_031419255.1 Betaproteobacteria bacterium | reverse complement strand
GTTTCGTTGTGCACCACGCAGACCGCGCGAATCGAATGCGTCTTGTCATTCCTCAAGGCCTCGCCAATTGCATCGGCCTCGACGCCGTGCCGCCAATCGGTCGCAATCAACTCCGGTTTCAAGCCGAGCTTGGTCGCCATCTTGTGCCAGAGAAACGCAAAATGCCCGGTCTCGACCATCAACACGCGGTCGCCCGGTGACAGCGTATTCACCAACGCCGCCTCCCATGCGCCGGTGCCGGAAGCCGGGTAAATAATCACTGGATGGCGCGTCTGAAATACTTCCTTGATCCCGGCCAACACGTCCTTGCCGAGCGCTTGAAATTCCGGGCCGCGATGGTCAATGACTTGATGATCGATGGCGCGCAGGATGCGATCCGGCACGGCGGTGGGGCCGGGGATTTGCAGGAAATGGCGGCCTGCGCGGTGCGTCGAATGGGCTTTGGTATCAACCATGCATGTTGCTCCGAAACGGGTTTTTCAGTCAATATGACGATACCGTATTTTCCACCTGCAAACATTATCACCGGTCAAGCGCCTTATGTCAGCGATTCAGCCCATCACCTTTAGCCCGTCAATTGCAAACGGCGTGCATCCACTCGAAGCGCGCCTGACGAAGGAATTTGACGGCGAGATCCTGTTCGACGCTGCCTCGCGCGGGCGCTATGCAACCGACGCCTCGATCTATCAAATCATGCCGGTGGGCGTGGTGGTGCCGCACACCATCGATGCCGCGATAGTCGCGATGCAAATTGCCGCCGGGGAGGGCGTGCCGATTCTGCCGCGCGGCGCGGGCACGTCGCAATGTGGGCAGACCGTCGGCGCGGCGTTGGTCATCGACAACAGCAAATATTTGAATGGTGTCTTATCGATCGATGCTGAAAATCGTCTCGCCGTCGTTGAACCCGGCGTGGTACTTGATCGGCTGAACGCAAAATTGAAATCGAGCGGCCTCTGGTTTCCGGTCGATGTATCGACGTCGGCGCAGGCGACCATCGGCGGCATGGCGGGCAATAACTCCTGCGGGTCGCGCTCAATTTTCTACGGCAACATGGTGCACAACGTCGCGGGAATTGAAGCGGTGTTGGCGGATGGCAGTGCGGAAAAATTCGGCGAGTTGAACGATGCCGATTCGAGCCGCTCGCCACGCTTTCGCGAAATCCTCACTGGCATCCGTGCCATCTGCGAACGCGAAAAAGATGAAATCGCCGCGCGTTTTCCGCCGTTGCTGCGCCGTGTTGCGGGCTACAACCTCGATATTTTTGCGCCGCGCGATCCGCTCAATTACAACACGGCGGTGCCTAACCTGGCCCACCTGTTGGTCGGCTCCGAAGGTACGCTCGCGTTTTTCAAATCGCTGGAATTGAAACTCTCGCCATTGCCGAGGCACAAGGTGCTGGGCGTGGTGAATTTCCCGACGTTTCATCAATCGATGGAACTGACGCAGTACATTGTCAAGCTCGGCCCGACGGCGGTTGAATTGGTTGACCGCACCATGATTGACTTGTCGCGCGACAATCCGGCGTTTCGACCGGTGATCGATGCCGCATTGATCGACGAACCTCAGGCGGTGCTGCTGGTGGAATTTGCCGGAGACGAGCAAGCGCCGTTGCTCAAAAAACTCGACGATCTTGCGCAATTGATGGGTGATCTCGGTCTGCCGAATTCGGTGGTGACGATGAGCAATGCAGACGCGCAAAAACCGTTGTGGGACGTGCGCAAGGCGGGCCTCAATATCATGATGTCGATGAAAGGTGACGGCAAGCCGGTAAGTTTTATCGAAGATTGCTGCGTGCCGTTGGAGCACCTCGCGAACTACACGCGCCGCCTCACCGACGTATTTGAAAAACACGGCACCAAAGGCACGTGGTATGCGCATGCCTCCGTCGGCACGCTGCACGTTCGGCCGATACTCGACATGCGCCGCGACGGCGCCGTGAAGATGCGCGCCATCGCCGAAGAGGCTGCGCAACTGGTGCGCGAGTACAAGGGTACGTATTCGGGCGAACATGGCGACGGGCTGGTGCGCAGTGAATGGATCGCGCCATTCTTCGGCCCGCGCCTTACCGCCGCATTGGGTGAAATCAAAGCGCTATTCGATCCGAATGGGCTGATGAATCCCGGCAAGATCGTCAATCCGGGCAAACAGGATGATCGATCGCTGTTTCGCTTTCAGCCGGGCTATGAAGCGAAAAAATTCGACACGGCATTGGATTGGTCGGAGTGGGGCGGATTTGGCAGCGCGGTCGAGATGTGCAACAACAACGGCCATTGCCGAAAATTTGATGCGGGCACCATGTGCCCAAGCTATCGCGCCACCGGTGACGAAAAACATCTCACGCGGGGGCGCGCCAACACGTTGCGCTTGGCGGTTTCCGGGCAACTCGGGCCCGATGCGTTCACTTCGGACATCGTCAAAGAGGCGATGGATCTCTGCGTCAGTTGCAAAGGCTGCAAGCGCGAATGTCCGACCGGTGTCGACATGGCAAAGATGAAAATCGAATTCCTGCATCACTACAAGGCCCGCCACGGCCATAGCTTTCGCGACAAGCTGGTTGCCTACCTGCCACACTACGCGCCGCATGCATGGGCCTTTGGGTGGCTCCTGAATCTGCGCAACACCATCCCCGGTGCGGCGTGGCTGGGCGAGAAGTTGATGGGATTTTCCGCGAATCGAAAACTACCGTTGTGGAGACGGCCAAAGCTGTCTTCCATCGGTGCCGCGCGCTGGCAGATCGCGATGCGCACGGCAAAATCGGAAAACTCAGATACCTACTTCGGCAAGGAACGCGACGTTGTGTTGTGGGTGGATACGTTCACCAATTATTTTGAAGGCCCCAGTGCGATCTTTCCCGGCATCAGCGCCG
>JANOKK010000217.1:0-13048 GCA_031419255.1 Betaproteobacteria bacterium | reverse complement strand
GGCGGCGCGTGCACAGCATCTTCTTCGGCGGGGGCACGCCGAGCCTGTTTTCCGCGCGCTCGATCGACCGGCTGCTGTCCGACATCCGTTCGCGCATCCCGGTCCCGGCGGACGCCGAGATCACGCTGGAGGCGAATCCCGGCACGTTCGAGGCGCAGAAGTTTCGCGATTTCCGTGCCGCGGGGGTCAACCGGCTGTCGATCGGCATCCAGAGTTTCAACGCGACGCATTTACAGGCGCTGGGTCGCATTCACGATGGCGATGAGGCTCGCCGCGCGGTCGCTATCGCACAGGCGAATTTCGACAATATCAATCTCGATCTCATGTATGCTCTGCCCAGCCAAACGCTCGATGACTGCGGAAGTGATATCGATGCCGCACTTGCATTCGGCGTGAATCATTTATCGATCTACCATCTCACGCTGGAAGCCAATACCTTGTTCCATCGCTTTCCGCCCGCCCTGCCGGACGACGAGCTCGCCGCTGATATGCAGGCAATGATTGACGCGCGCCTCGATGCCGCCAACTATGCGCATTACGAAACCTCCGCCTATGCCAAACCCGGATTGGAATCGAAACACAATGTGAATTATTGGCGGTTCGGCGATTACATCGGCATAGGCGCAGGTGCGCACGGCAAGATTTCATTTCCGGACCGGATCACGCGCGAAGCGCGCTACAAACAACCGCGCACATTTATGGAACACGCGGCGCTGGGTACTGCCGCCGAAGAAGTCAAAACCATCGCGTCACGCGAATTGCCTTTTGAATTCATGCTGAACGCGTTGCGGTTAAGCGAAGGCTTTCCGCTTTCGATGTTCGTCGAGCGAACCGGATTACCGTTGACTGCGATCACCGCGACGCTGGATCGGGCCGAAGCCAAGGGCTTGATCGTGCGCGATCATCTGCAAGCGAGGCCGACGGAATTGGGCCGTCGATTTCAGAACGATTTGCTGGAAATGTTTTTGCCCCGATAACAGGCGCAACGACTGTGGATTGCATAGATGTGTAACAAAAATCCTAACTGGTTCGTCATTCCGGCGAAGGCCGGAATCCAGCCCGTCGCATTGTTCAAAACGACGACGGGACTGGATCCCGGCCTCCGCCGGGACGACGGCATTTGTTTCGACGTTTTGCGTTTCCCGAATGTGTAATGCACATGCGCCTTTCCATCATCATTCCCGCCCTCAACGAAGCCGACAATATTCTCGCGACCCTCGCGCCCTTGCAGGCGATGCGGGCGCGCGGTGTCGAGGTGATTCTGGTCGATGGCGGCAGTGTGGACGCGACACAATCGCTGGCGATATCGCTGGTGGATGGCGTCATCGACAGTGCGCGTGGCCGCGCAACGCAAATGAACGCGGGTGCGCGCGCGGCGCATGGCGATGCGTTGTTGTTTTTGCATGCGGATTCGCGCTTGCCGGCCGACGCGGATTTTCTGATAAAGGATGCGCTGTCGCGCTCGCGCATCGCGTGGGGCAGATTCGATGTTGCCATTGAGGGCACGCACTTCATGTTGCCGATCATCGCCGCGTTCATGAATTGGCGGTCGCGCGCGACCAGCATCGCGACCGGCGATCAAGGCATCTTCGCCACGCGCACGGCGTTCGAGGCGCATGGCGGATTCGCGGATCAGCCGTTAATGGAAGATATCGAATTTTCTTCACGCATGAGAAAAATCACACCGCCCGTTTGCATCGTAGGCAAAATAATCACCTCCGGCCGCCGCTGGGAAAAGCATGGCGTCTGGCGCACGATCCTGCTGATGTGGTGGCTGCGTCTGCGATACTGGCTAGGTGCGTCGCCAGCAGAAATTCACCGTGCCTACACCAAATAATTGTCACCTGATGGTGTTCGCTAAAGCCCCCGTGCCGGGGACCGTCAAGACACGGTTGACCCCCGCGCTGGACGAGGAAATGGCGGCGCTGCTGCACGTGGCGCTGGTCGAGCGCACGCTCAATACCGCGCGCGAAAGTGGTGTTGCGACAATAGAGCTGTGCTGTGCACCCGACACCCAGCACAGTTTTTTTTCCACCTGCGCCGAGGATTTCGGCGCATCGCTTATGCCGCAGGGCGAAGGACATCTTGGCGACCGCATGTTGGCCGCTTTTGCGCGCGCGCTGAAAATCCATCGCGCGGCAATCATCGTCGGCGCCGATTGTCCGGCCTTGACCGGGCGGCACATCGCCGAGGCCGCGGCGATGTTGGCCACGCATGATGCCGTACTCACACCGGCCGAAGATGGTGGCTACGTGTTGATCGGCTTGACGCGTACCGATCCACGCATGTTTGAAGATATCGAATGGGGCGGCGATCAGGTACTTGCCCGGCAGCGGCAGAATTTCAGCGCACTTGGTTATCGGTGCCACAAAATGCCGATGCTTTGGGACGTGGATCGCCCCGAGGATTTGCCGCGCTTGAAAGCGTTGAAACCACCGCTTGAATTTTTTTGGCCCGCATGAATCTGCGCCTTATTATGTTCGCGCTTTTATTGACTTCGACGCTCGCTCTGGGAGCCGATGAGCCGGCGTTGTTTTCGACGCTGACACCCGGGCAAACGATCCCGGCGAGTTTTCGTATCATCACCCTGCCAAAGGTCGCGAAGAATACGTTTTCGATCGTGGCGAATGAAGGCAAAACCGTATTGCGCATCGATTCCGCAGATAGCGCTGGCAGCATCGGCATTGCACTGAGCACGGCGGGCAGGGCGGTTGCGAGCTCGACGCTGATATGGCGCTGGAAAGTGGATCGCGTGCTCGACAGCGCGAATCTTTCCGAAAAGCGCGGCGATGATTTCGCCGCACGCGTGTATGTGTTTTTCGACGTGCCGCTGCAATCGCTTTCGTTCTTCGGCCGCAGCAAGATCCGCCTCGCCCGGGCGATCACCGGCAGCGATGTGCCGACTGCCGCACTTTGCTACGTCTGGGACAACCAGCATAACGTTGGCCACACCGCCTGGAGCGCGTACACCACCCGCGTGCGCATGATCGTGTTGCAAAGCGGGCCGCGACGCGTCGGCCAGTGGGTCAGCGAAGCGCGCAACGTGGCGGCAGATTTTCGCGAAGCGTTTGGCGTCGATGCGCCCGCCGTGACCGGTGTGGCGATCGGCAACGATACGGATAATACCCACGACCGTGTAACGACCTGGTTCGGCGATATTTCGCTAGGCGCGCCGACCGCACCGGTCACGGCTCGACCATGAAAAAATTGTTGTTGCTCGGCGGCGGACATGCGCACGTTCATGTGTTGAAATCTTTCGCGAACAATCCACCCGCCAATGTTGCCATCACGCTGGTCTCGCCCTACGCGCGGCAGGTGTATTCCGGCATGTTGCCGGGCTGGGTGGCAGGGCATTACGCGATTGGGCAATGCGTGATCCCGTTGCCGCCGCTGTGCCGTGCGGCGGGAGTTTCGTTTCTCGAAACCGCTTGCGAAAGCATCGACTTTTCGGCGCGAATCGTGCGTTGCGCCGATGGATCGCAGCAAACGTTCGATGTGCTCTCAATTGATACCGGGCCGGTCGCCAACACTTTGATCATTCCGGGTTCCGCAAACGCAATTTCTGTGCGGCCCATTGAATCCTTCATCGACGCTTATTCCGGCGTCGCACGCGACATCACGAACCGGCGCGCGGCCGGCAA
Organism: Betaproteobacteria bacterium; assembly: GCA_031419255.1. Lineage (GTDB taxonomy): Bacteria > Pseudomonadota > Gammaproteobacteria > Burkholderiales > Usitatibacteraceae > UKL13-2. Next base: position 9,407 of record JANOKK010000217.1, on the reverse strand, counting down.
ATCTACCGATGTCGTATTCGTCGGCGCGGGCGCAGCAGGCATCGAGCTCGCCCTCGCGATGGGAGTCGCGTTTCGCGATGCGAACGTAAATTTCACCTTGATCTCGGGTGCCAACACACTGCCCGGCAGTGTCGGCCCGCGACTTGCACGCGTACTCAAGGATCGCGGATGTCGGCTCCTGACGGGCAAGATGGCGGCGCGCATCGACGCCAATTGCGTGCATTTGCAAGACGGCGAAATCATCGCGGCGGATCACAGTTTTGTCTCAACGGGTGCGTCCGCGGCTGCCTGGCCGCGTGAGGCGGGGCTCTCCACCGACGACGCAGGCTTCATACTTGTCGACCGACATTTGCAATCGATTTCGCATCCCGGCGTGTTCGCCGCTGGCGATTGCGCATCGATGCAGCACGAGCCGCGCCCCAAGTCCGGTGTGTACGCAGTGCGCGCCGGCCCGCCGCTGGCGGAGAATTTGCGGCGTTGTCTCCTGAGCAAAACGTTGACAACTTACTCGCCGCAAAAACGCTCGCTATATCTCATCAGTACCGGCGATCAGCATGCCATCGCGTCGTGGGGCCATTGGACGTGGCAGGGCAAGTGGGTGTGGAATTGGAAAGATCGCATCGATCGTGGGTTTATCGCGAAATATGCGTTGGCGGATTGATAGGACTGCAGCAAAACGCTAGCACTAGCACTGGCGGGGGTTTCGGAGCCATTTAGCCGAAAACACCGCGCCAGCGCTGGTGTTTTGCCAAAAAGTCTATTCGTGAATAGTCCGACGTGCGGCACCACGCCTACGTCAATTTACTTGCCGCAGCCCGATGCGCAGGATGCGCAATGCAAGCGATTCATTGACATCCGCCCACAGAAAACCTTGTTGCGCACGCTTACCGCACTTCAAAGATAAAAAACCGCGCCTTGTCGCATGCGCATCGCGCGCGCGCATGTGCGCGGCTATTGTCATTGCCATCTTCAAGGCCAATGGGAGAACAGCAATGGGAGAACAGCATGTCGAAAATTTCTCTGATAATCAACGGAGTGCGCCGCGAATTGGAGGGTGATGCGACGCAACCGCTGTTGTGGTTTCTGCGTGACAATTTGCGACTCACCGGAACAAAATATGGTTGCGGTGTGGGGCAATGCGGTGCCTGTACGGTGCACATCGATGGGCGTGCCGCGCGCGCGTGTTCGGTGACGATGGCGAACGTGGCGGGCAGACGGGTGACGACCATCGAGGGGCTGGAATCGAACGGCAATTTACATCCGGTACAGGAAGCATGGATCGCCGCCGATGTCCCACAGTGCGGATATTGTCAGGCCGGGCAAATCATGACGGCGGTGGATTTGCTCAAGCGAATTCCACAGCTCAGGGAGGCAGACCTCGCGCAAGTCACCAATCTTTGCCGCTGCGGCACGCACGTGCGCATCAAGGCGGCGATCATGGATGCGGCGAAGCGCATGTCGGGCACGCCCATCGCTGGAGGAAAATCATGAGCGTACACGCAATGACGCGCCGCGAATTTCTGCACATATCGGCGTCCGCTGCCGGCGGCGTGATGTTCGGCTGGCCACACTGGTAGACGCGCAGGCACGCGGTGAGCAGATCGGATTTTTTGTGCGAATTGAACCCGACAATCGCGTTTTCATCGGCTGCCGCAATCCGGAAATTGGCCAAGGCGTGCGCACCGCGATGCCGATGATTATTGCCGACGAACTCGACGTGCTCTCGGAAGATGTCACGGTCGAACAAATGCCACTTGGCTTGGTGATAGGTGCGCAAGGTGTCGCCTTCAAGTACGGGCCGCAAGGTGCCGGCGGCAGCGACAGCATTCCCGAAGCGTGGGCGGATCATCGCCAGTTCGGTGCGAATGCGCGCGCGGTATTGGTTGCTGCCGCTGCGCAACGCTGGGGTGTCGCGGCGGCAACACTCACCACGCAGGACGGCATCGTTCGCGGCAGCGACGGGCGAATATTGCGTTACGGCGAGCTCGCGTCCGCCGCCGCTGCGCTGCCGGCCCCGATAACGCCGGTACCACTCAAAGACCCGCGCGAATTTCGCATCATCGGCACACGGCAGCGCGTCACTGATTGCCGCGATATCGTCACTGGTCGCGCGAAGTATGGGCTCGATATTTATCCGGATGACGCGGTTATCGCGGTGATGGCGCGTTGTCCTTATTTCGACGGCGGCATTGAATCGTTTGAAGATTCGGCGACACGAAAAATTACCGGCGTGATCGATGTGCTGGTGGTGCCGGGCCCGAAACCGGGCGACGCACTCACGCAAAATCTGGCGACCGGGATTGCCGTGCTCGCGAAGGATACGTGGTCCGCATTGAAGGGCCGCGCGGCACTAAAAGTAAACTGGACACGCGTACCAAGCGCCAACGAATCGACGGCGAGTTTCGATCATCAATGCGCGCAATTGTTACAGGCACCGGGGCAGGTTGTGCTCAATACAGGCGATGTCGATGCCGCCGCGCGCGACGCGAAAACGGTGGAGGCGGTCTACTCCGTTCCTTTTGCCAGCCACGCGCCGATGGAGCCGCAAAACTGCACCGTGCGCCTTGACGGCGACAAGGCGACCGTGATTGCGCCGCTGCAACAACCCGGCGGCGTGCCGCGCATGATCATGAATATCACCGGTATCTTGCGCGAAAACGTGAGCGTGACCATGACGCGAGTGGGCGGCGGATTCGGGCGGCGCCTCAGCAACGATTTCATTGCCGAGGCCGCGCATATCGCGAAGCTTTCCGGCAAACCGGTCAAGCTCATGTGGACGCGAGAGGATGACTTGCGCCACGATTGGTATCGGCCCGCAGGGCACCACCAATTGCGCGCTTCGGTCGATGCCGCAAACCAGCTTCGCGGCTGGCACCACAAACTCGCGAGCGCGTCGAAACATTACCGGCGCGCCAACCAAAAGCCAGAAGATTTGTGGAAACCCGAACTCTATCCGGACGATTTTCCCGCGAATCTATTGCCGAATGTGCGACTCGAATGGTGCGATGTGAAATCCGGCATTACCCGTGGATCGTGGCGCGCGCCGGCACACTGGGCCAACGCGTTTGCGGTGCAAAGTTTCATCGACGAAATCGCGCACGCGACGAAACAAGACGCGCTGGCGTTGCGGCTCGAATTGCTGGGCGAGGCAAGGACGTTTGATTACAAACAACATGGTGGCCCAAAATTTGAAACCGCCCGGCTCGCCACGGTGTTGAAAAAAGTCGCCGCCGAAATCGGCTGGGGCCGCGTCATGCCGAAAGGGCGCGGTCTCGGTCTCGCGTGCCATTTCACGTTTGGCGGCTATGCGGCGCATGCCATCGAGGTGCGTGTTTCGGGCAAGGGTGAATTGACGATCGAGCGCATTGTGTGCGCCGTCGACGTGGGCCGACCGATCAATCCGCTCGGGATCGAGGCGCAAATGCAAGGCGGCACCATCGATGGCTTGTCGGCCGCGCTATTGCAGGCGATCACGGTGAGAGACGGGCGCATCGTCGAATCCGGATTCAACGATTATCCGATCTTGCCGCTTTCGCAAACGCCGACTATCGACGTGCACATCATTGCCTCCACAGTGGATCCGAAGGGCTGCGGAGAGATGGGTATTCCGACCGTGGCACCTGCATTGGCGAATGCCATTTTCAATGCGTGCGGGGTACGACTGCGGAGGCTGCCGATCAAGGATCAGTTGCGCCGGGCGCTGGCAACGTAGGCGGCATCGCCGTCACCGCCCGAAACGTCACCACCAGCACATCGCGCCACGCCGGTTCGATGGGGTCGAGCGGCGTTACGGCCGTGACGCCGTGCAGGCAACGATGGTCATCGATCAGGGTCAAATCGAGCGGTTCGCGCAACGTGAAGCTCGCCAGCGAACGTCCCGCCGGATCATGAATGTTGGTGGTGCCTTGGCGGATGTTGTGGCGCTTCACCATCATCACCAGCACATAGTCCACGCCGTCGCGATGCACGCCTTCTGGCGTAGGCTGGCCGCTCGCGGCGGCATTCGCTTCGATGCGAAACTGATGTGCCTCGATATGCCATGCGCAGCCCGGCAAGCATCGACCGAACACGCTGCTGCACAACGCAAGCAAGGACGTCATCGCTTCCCCGCGCACCACCGCTTCAGCGATCGGCTCGAAATGGCGCGCAATGCCGCCGTTCAGCGTGTTGTAGTCGCGGCTCTGGTAATGCGGTTGATGCGGCTCGAGTTTGGCCTCGGTGGCGTTTGCTGACATCGACAGCGTCGCATGACGGCGACGCCGGTAGCGGCCGTCATCGGCCATGTAGGTATCGAGCGGCATGTCGTTCCAGCTCGTGGCGAATCGTTGCCAATCGGCGCTGGAAATCTCCACCAGCGGCGCGGCGGCGGCAGCGGGAATGAAACAGAATCCGGTGTTGCGGATGGTCTCGCAAAGTGGGTTGATCGAATCGTTCATGCGGTCGCGGCGGTGTGGAATACGGGCATCAGGCCAACTCAATATCAAATGTAGGGGTCATTGTAGGGGTTCGCGGCATGCACGCCGATGCCGCAACATGTCGCGTATAGGCATGGCAATCAATTCCCCGACCGCCGCCTTTTCCTTTATTCTCCGCTCGTGAAATACGAACATCTGGTGCAAATCAACGACCCGCTCGATCCATTGATCGATCCGCTGACCCGCGATCAGCTCTGGCAGGGGCTGATGCGCTATGTCGAGACGCCGCTCGCCTTTGTGGAAGGGCTGGACGCGGCTACCGTGACTGCGCGCCACGAACGGACTTTAAGGCGTGAATTACAGTTTGGTCGTCATCGGGTGCAAGACGAGATTACGCTCACGCCACAGGAGCGCATCCACATTGCCACCCACGCCACAGCGGAAATTCCGGCCGGCGCGTTGACGATTTCGATCGAGGATCACGGCGTGAAGCTCCTATTCGTGCGCTTCATTTACGAAACGTTTCCACAAGGCCACCCGCCCCTCGGCGCGCAATATCAGGTCGCGGTGAAAGAAGCGTACAAGCTCGCCGGCATCGACATCATCTGCCGTATCCGCGAGTACGCAAGCGAAGGCTGGCTGGGGCCGCTGCAATAGTGTAGTGCTTCGCAATTGCTGGAAAATTCCCGTATCGTATTGTCGTCCACCATGATTCTCATCCTCCACGCCCATCCCTATCCGCGCCATTCGCGCGCCGGCAACGCACTGCTGTCGGCGGTGCGCGACCTGCCGGACGTTGAAGTGCGCTCGCTCTACGATCTCTATCCGGATTTCGATATCGACATCGCCGCCGAGCAAGCGGCACTGCTGCGCGCGGATCTGGTGGTGTGGCTGCATCCGATGTATTGGTACAGCGTGCCGGCAATGTTGAAACATTGGTTCGATGTGGTGCTGGCGCGCGGCTGGGCGTATGGCGACGACACGATGGCGCTTGCCGGCAAATCGTGCCTCTGGGTGCCGACCACGGGCGGTGACGCGACGGCGTATTCGGTCGACGGCATTCATCAGCAGCCTGTCGAGAATTTCATCGCGCCGGTTTTTCAAACCGCACGTTTTTGCGCAATGGTTTGGGAAGCGCCGCTGATCGTGCAGGGTGCGCACAAGATCAGCGATGGCGAATTGGCGGCTTCAGCGGCGGCTTTCCGCGCTCGCCTGATCGACTGGGCGGCGGCGCGGGAACCGACCATCGAAAACCATGATTGACGTCCTCATCTATCTCGCCGCCGCAGTCGTCTGCGTGCCGCTGGCGACGCGTTTCGGTCTTGGCTCGGTACTTGGCTATCTCATCGCCGGTGCCCTGATCGGGCCGTGGGGATTTCGCCTGGTGTGGGATGTTGATAGCGCACTGCACTTATCCGAATTCGGCGTGGTGTTGATGCTGTTCGTGATCGGCCTCGAACTCGAACCGAAGCGTCTGATCGCGATGAAGCGCGCCGTGTTCGGCGGCGGTGCGTGGCAATTGGGGTTGTGCGGTTTCGCGCTGGCAGGTGGCGCGATGCTGTTCGGCATCGATTGGAAAGCGGCACTGGTGGTTGGCGCCGCGCTCGCGTTATCTTCCACCGCAATTGCGGTGGCAACGATGAACGAGCGCAATTTTATGCCGACGCCGACCGGTCAGGCGTCGTTCGCAATATTGCTGTTCCAGGATATCGCAGCGATTCCCTTGCTCGCGGTCATTCCGCTGCTCGGCGCGCAGACGCTCGCCAATGCCGACCCCGGTTGGCTGAATGCGCTGAAAGCGTTTGGCGCGATTGCGGCGGTGATCGTCATCGGGCTTTATCTCACGCGGCCGCTGCTGCGCATTGTCGCCGCGACGGATCTGCGCGAAGTGTTTACCGCGTTCTCGTTGCTGCTGGTGATCGGCATATCGCAGTTGATGGTGATGGCGGGCTTGTCGATGGGTCTTGGCGCATTTCTGGCCGGCGTACTGCTCGCGAGCTCGGAGTACCGGCACGCGCTGGAAACCGACATTGAGCCTTTCAAGGGCTTGTTGCTGGGCCTGTTTTTCATCTCGATCGGCATGACCATCGATTTCGGCTTGTTGAAAAGTCAGCCGGGGTTGGTGGCCGCGTTGGTGAGCGGATTCCTGATCGTAAAAATATTGATGTTATGGCTGGTCGCAAAACGCATCGGCGTCAATGCCCGCCAGCGCTGGTTGTTCGCGCTGCTATTGTCGCAAGGCGGCGAATTTGCGTTCGTGGTGTTCGGCGCGTCCGGTGCGGCGGGTGTGCTATCGAAAGAATGGGCGGCGCTGCTGACGATGACGGTGGCGCTGTCGATGACGACGACGCCGCTGCTGCTGATTCTGCACGATGGGTGGATGGCGCGGCGCGAATGCGCGAAGGGAGCGTCCGACAAGGCGGACGCGATCGACGAAAAAGACGCGCCCGTCATCATCGCGGGCTTCGGGCGTTTTGGGCAGATTGTCGGCCGACTGCTGATGGCAAACGGCGTGCGCACCGTGGTGCTGGATCACGATCCCGATCAGATCGAGTTGCTGCGTAAATTTGGCAACAAGGTTTTTTATGGCGATGCCACGCGCCTTGATTTGTTGCATGCCGCCGGTGCCGGCACGGCACGGCTGTTGGTGAATGCGATCGACGACGTGGAGGACAATCTGAAGCTCGCCGATTTGGTGCGCGAACATTTTCCGAAGTTGAAAATGATCGCACGTGCGCGCAACGTTACGCATTACATCGAACTCAGAAAGCGTGGCGTCGATGTCGTCGAGCGCGAAACGTTTGAGTCCGCACTACTGGCAGGCAGGCGCGCGCTGGAAGCGATGGGGTTCGATCCGTTTCGCGCGCGCGACATGGCGAATATTTTTCGGCGTCACAACGTCAGCGTGACAGAATCGATGATGAAACACATGGGCGACGAAGAGCGGCTGGTGTCGGCCTCCAAGGCGGGCCGAGATGAGCTGGAAGAACAGATCGCGAATGACCGGCAGCAATTCGAACGCGAACATTCGAGCCAGGGCTGGACTGACGAAAAGACCGATCGCTGAGTCTCCTTCCGCCACGCGCGGACGCGTTGCGCAGCGCGAATGCCATTCGTGGCACACTGCCGGGCATGCGTGAGGAAATTGACACATGAAGAGGCGTCAAACTTGAAGCCGGTGGTAGTGCGCGGCAGAACATTGAACCGCGTCGGCGAGCCGCTCATTTGCACGTCGCTCGTTGGTCGCAGTAAGAAAGCAATCGACGATGAGCTCGCATCGATCTTGCCGAAGCGCCCCGACTTGCTCGAATGGCGTGTCGATTTTTTCGATAGGATTCACGAGCCGGATCAAGTGGAAAGTGTGGCCGTGGCCATTCGCCGCGCGGCAGGAGATCTGCCGATTATTTTCACGCGTCGTGCCGTCCATGAAGGCGGCGAAGCGATTGGTATCGATGAGGTCCACGTAGTCGCTCTTTATGAGCGCCTCATCATTGCGGGCGCCATCGATATCATCGACACCGAACTATCCCAGCCTGCGGCGAACCGCACACGACTACGCGCGTCATCACGAGCCCACGGCGTGGCAATGATTTTGTCGCATCACAATTTCGACGACACGCCGACGTTCGACGCGATGCTGGAACAATTTTTGACCGCCGAGAGAGAAGGCGCCGATATCGCCAAACTGGCGGTGATGCCGCGCACGCCGTCCGATGTGCTCGCGTTGCTGGAGGCCACCGTCGCCGCCAGTGAGCGGGTATCGATTCCGCTGATTTCAATCTCGATGGGCGGTCTGGGGGCATTGAGTCGCGTGTGTGGCGCATTGGTCGGCTCAGCGTTGACGTACGCGGTCGGCGAGAGCCGTTCGGCCCCCGGCCAGATTCCGATCGAGGCATTGCGCGCTGCGTTGGCAACATTGGCGCGCGCACGTCTCGGCACCTGAGTTTGTGTCGCGGGAGATTCACCGCGTCCCTTGATATTCGCGGGACTTCGCGGCACGATGCGGGATTCCAATTGCAACGCATCCGAGAAGCCAACCCATGCCGACCCCGCACATCAACGCCGAACCCGGCGACTTCGCCGATACCGTCCTCATGCCGGGGGACCCGCTGCGCGCCCAATTCATCGCCGAGACGTGGCTTGAAAACGTCCTACAAGTCAACACCGTGCGCAACATGTTCGGCTATACCGGCACCTATCAGGGCAAGCGCGTATCGGTCATGGCGCACGGCATGGGCATTCCGTCATGCAGCATTTACGCGACCGAACTCATCAAGGATTTCGGTGTAAAAAACGTGATTCGCGTCGGCTCATGCGGTGCATTGATGAAAGAAATTGCGCTCGGCGAAATCATCATCGCGATGGGCGCATCCACCGATAGCAAAGTCAATCGCATGCGCCTGATGGATCACGATTTCGCGGCCATTGCCGATTACGATTTGCTGCAGATGGCGGTTGATGTCGCGAAAGAACGGAACAAGCCGGTGCGCGTCGGCAATGTATTTTCGGCAGATCTATTTTATACGCCGCAGCCGGAGCTGTTCGACAAACTTGAAAAAATGAACGTCCTCGCGGTGGAAATGGAATTGGCCGGCCTCTATGGCCTCGCCGCCGAATTTGGAGCCTGCGCGCTAGGCATCCTCACCGTGTCCGATCAAATTCGCACGCATGAACACATGACGGCGGAAGCGCGGCAGACAAGCTTCGGCGCAATGATCGAATTGGCGCTGGAGACGGCGGTGCGGTTGTAATTCCACTTTTTCAAACTTCAATCATGCCATCCTGAACAACGTCAAGGATCTGGTTATGACGAGATCCTTCACGTTGTTCAGGATGACACTGAGTGTGAAGTCACTAGTGTCCGGCTTATTTGATGCCAAAAAGCTGGAAAGCCAATAACGACGCGGGTTTTGAAGGATTCATGGGTGTCCACGATTTGAATTTTGGCGGGAACATTTGCGATGCTTTCGGGTTTAGACGACCTGGGGTGAC
>JANOKK010000216.1:0-5192 GCA_031419255.1 Betaproteobacteria bacterium | reverse complement strand
TCGAGATACGGGAGGATGAGTTTTTCACGAATCATCTGCCAGATGATGCGTGTCATCTCGTCACCATCCATTTCAACGATGGGGTTTTTGACTTTGATTTTGGCCATGGGGAATCCTAGGGGGAGATAAAAGTAAAGAGAGAAGGCGTTCGGGGAAACCGAAATTATAACAAAGCACGAACCCAAGTCAGACCGGGTCTGACCGACAAAGTCCAATACTGGCGCGGGGTTTGGAGCATTTCTTGCCGTAGAAGCGCGCCGACGTTAGATCTGCGCGTATAACGACCTGTCATTCTCGCGGACGCGGGAATCCAAATTTCGTAAACAGTTGAGATTTAACCAAAAATGGATCCCCGCATTCGCGAGGATGACAAGAGTTGAGGGCAAATGGAGGTGCCCTCTATACAGTCCAGTCCATGAAAGACTGCGACTCTACGCCGCAGCAAATATGTGCAGTTGTACCAGCAATTGAATCTTGCTATTCGCCGCTGCCGATACCGACGTGAACTCGACACCGGTGAATTCGCGTCCGTTGATCGTTTTGCAATTCACGACCTTGCCGTACAAATCGCGCGCATCGTAATCCACCTGCGGCAATGAAATTTCCATTTTCAGGTCCGTCATGTGCGGCAATTTTTCCTCGGTTGCCATCAGCACGCCGTAGTAACCGATGTCGTGAATGACGCCATGCATGACACGCGGCATCACCACACTTTCCTGTACCAGTTGGTATTGGAAAGGCAATTTGAGCGCCACCCGGTGACTGCGCCGCACTTCCTGGCGCGGCACATGCAATCCGCGTGTGGGGATCGACAACACTTCATAAAGTTTCACCGGTTCCGCTTTGCCTTTGACGTTGACACTCATCGGATCCGACACCACCACGAAATCATCCGACTTGGCGTAGGTGGCTTCGCTGATCAACACTTGGCCGCGAAGGCTGAATGCTTCGATGCGCGACGTGAGATTGACCTGATCGCCGATCACGGTGTATTCGGAATAGACATCCGAGCCGAGCGTACCCGCGAGCACGTTGCCGGTATTGATACCGATGCCCATGAACAACTCGGGTAAGTCTGCCACCTGTTGCGCAATGCCCAATTCGCGCATGCACATCTGCATCTCCACCGCGCAACTCAGCGCGCGCAACACATCATCGCTGCGGCTGCCGGGCGCGCCGAACAACACCATGATCGAGTCACCCATGAATTTGTCGATGGTGCCGCCGTGTTTGAAAATGATTTCACTCATCTTCACCAACACCGGGTTGAGCATTTTCAAGACATCGCCGGCCGGGCGATCCGCCGCGATTGCCGTGAACCCACGCAAATCCGCGAGCAGAATGGTGACTTCGCGGCTCTGGAATTCGTGTTCCTCATTCGGCGATCCCGCGCGCTTTTCAATACTGCCAAGCAAGGTCTCGATCTCAAGCGCGCACGCGTCGGACAAATACTGCCCCGTATCGCGCAGCACCAGCTTGCGAAGTCGCGACATCGCGATCGAATATGACGAGGCTTTGATGAGTGCGCACTTTCTTTTTTTGTCGTCGACGTTGAGAACGGTCTGGGGCAAATTCTACGGGAAAGGCGGGTTGGCGTCGCGGATGGGGTGGTTCGCGCTGAAGAATGAATCGTTCCGGACAGTGGGACAATTTTTCTTGTCGAGTGGGGCCATTCCTCTTTGCAGGATAGGGCGAGGCAATGTCCGCTGGACTATCCTTTGCCGAAGCACATCAGCTTTTCCTTGTGCCCGCATATTGCCAACAACAAGAAAAACCGTACTCTTGTAGTGTCCTTTATTGTTGCAGACGAGGACGCGTTTGAGAAATCGCGTTAAGTCATTGAATTCCTCGTCTTAGTAAGCAGGTTGGATTGCAAGCTGCCCACCGGAAAACTCTTATTGTGATTTGCGTGCGCCTCAGTCTTTCCGTCAATTTGGTAACGCGTGTTACATTGGTCAATCAGAGAAAGAGATGTCAAATGGATGACGTTATCAATTTTTACTTGGACGATTCTGGGACACGACATCCGGATCACAAAATTGTACTTAGCCACCACCGTCGAGACTGGTTCGCCTTGGGTGGTGTGCTCATAAAAGATTCGGATGAAGCTGTTGCGCGTGACGCAATCGTCAATTTTCGAATGCAATGGCCACAGTTGGCTTCCCATGCTTTGCATTCATCGGAGATCCGGGCGCGGACCGAAAATTTTCGTTGGCTCTTAGGCGACAAGGAAGAAGAAAATCGCTTTATTCAAGATCTACAGGCGTTGCTTCTAGCACTTCCGGTTACCGGACTGGCGTGCGTAATTGACAGGCCAGGATACAACAAACGCTATCGAGAAAAATATGGACGTAATCGGTGGGAACTATGCAAAACAGCCTTCAATATTGTCGTTGAACGCGCGGCAAAGTTTGCAATTGATCGTAATTGCCGACTTCGCGTACTTCCAGAGAAGTGTTCCAAGGCCTCAGATAAATGCCTGAAGCACTATTATGAAGACCTGAAAAATAGTGGGCAGCCTTTTGATGCTACGAGTTCAGGTGCTTATGTGCCGCTCGATAGCGCCGAATTGGCAAAGTGCCTTTACGAATTCAAAACAAAAGCAAAATCGTCGCCGCTGGCACAGATTGCCGATCTATACCTTTGGCCAATGTGCATAGGCGGGTATCACAAATCGAATCGCCCTTACTTGATGCTTATGGCTGCGAACAAGCTCATTGACTGCCATTACAAACCCGACGTCGCCATCAGAGGTATCAAATATAGTTGTTTTGAATCGGTCGCAATAACTCCATAAACACAAAAGCCTGACCGCGTAAGCGATCAGGCTTTGTGCAGCCACCAACTCAATGAGTTCGGGTGACTTCGTAGGCTATGCCCACACCTAATATATGACCATCCGCTCCAAAAGACAACCCGGTGAAAAGTAACTTTTCCACCAATCTGGTAAAAAAATAATACCGAAAATTCTATCGTATTGATTTATAACAATAAAATAAATAATATTTGCCAGACGATTCTGATTCACGCGGGTATCCCAAAGGATACCCGCGTGAATCAGAATCGTCTAGGCTTTTGCAACGGGCGCTCAAAAAACCAGTGCGCAAAGTTGCCATGGATTTGCGTAAGCAAGCGTGTAATCCTAGAAAAAGCAGTTGGCCCACCTGTCGATTGGCAACTCTCTATACTGGGTGCGGGTTTTCGGGGTATTTTCAGTCACGGGAGGACTCACCCAATGGGTGAAGCAAAACGCAAGGTATTGGCGATGCCGCGAGAGCCGATTGCGCTCGACACGTTTGGCGGTCGCGTTCATGTCGAATGGGATCCGGCAGCGGCGGTTACGCCGCTCGGTCAGCTACCGTTCTTCATCGAGTTTCTCAACGTGAGCGGACCGTTCGAGGCGTGGGTGGCGGACTGCCCGCTCACCTATGCGAGCAACAACGCCTCCGACAAGCGGGCCGTTCTGTCGACCTTTCTCCTGTCGATTCTCGCCGGACATCACCGCTACGCGCATATCAGCGCGATTCGCAACGACGGTATCCACCCGGAACTGATGGGCGTGGCGAAACTAGTTTCGGAGGATGCGGCACGGCGCGCGCTGGCGCGCATGGATGAGGCCTCGGGTGTCGCCTGGCTTGATCAGCACCTCGCGAAGACGACCGAGCCCTTGCTGGCCACGCCATGGATACTCGATCTGGATGCGACCGTGAAGTGCCTTTACGGCAAACAAGAAGGTGCCGTGGTGGGCTACAACCCAAAGAAGCCGGGACGGCCTTCGCACAGCTATCACAGCGCGTTGATGGCCAACACGCGGCTGGCGTTGGCGGTGGAAGTCATGCCGGGCAACGAGACCGCACCGCTGCACAGCATGCCGGGGATATGGGCGTGGCTGGATGCGTTGCCGAAAGCGGTGCGTCCGGCGCTGCTGCGCGGCGACATCGCCTACGGCAGCGAGTCGGTGCTGGGCTGCGCCGAGGCGCGCGGCCAGCCTTATCTGACGAAACTGCGCTTGACGAAGAACGTGAAGGGTCTCATCAAAAAGCTGTTCGGCACCCACGACTGGCAAGACGCAGGGCAAGGATGGGAAGGATTGGAGGACACACTGACACTATCGGGTTGGAGTCGAGCGCGGCGCGTGGTGGTGCTGCGCCGGAAACTCACGGGTGAAATGCTCATCACCGGTAAAGATGACCATCAGGAACAGCTCGCTTTCATCGAGGCAGATGTGCCGACCGCACGCTACGAGTATGCCGTGCTGGTCACGTCGACCGCGCACGAGATCCTCACGTTGGCCCAACTCTACCGTGACCGGGCGGATGCCGAAAACAACTTCGACGAGTTGAAGAATCAATGGGGATGGGGAGGCTTTACCACGCAGGACTTGGCACGTTGCCGACTGATGGCGCGCATGGTGGCCTTGGTCTACAACTGGTGGACGCTGTTCGTCAGGCTTGCGCAGCCACACAAACACTTTGAAGCGATTTCCAGCCGACCGTTGTTGCTGCATGGCGTGGCCACGCAAACGCGGCACGCCGGGCAGACGCGCCTGACCATCACCAGCACTCACGCCAGACAGGCCACCATCCAAGCCGTCCTGACCCACCTGGCGGAATTCTTGAGTCAAATGAAAGCCACTGCGGAGCAGTTGACGGACGTCGAGCGTCTACGCGCAATCCTCACGCGCGCGTTCGCCAAATTCATGCTCTCAACCGCCGATCCACCCTCCTTGTTGACCGCCTAAATTGATAAGACAGTGCGTTCGACTGCTTTTTTTAGGATAAAGGGTAGTCACAAGGGAAATACCAGGCAAGGCCCGTCTGATTAAAGATGCGCAGATGGGGCAACTGTTCGTCTATCTCGACATTCCCGCAGCCCCGGGTAGTCGACTGCGGCCGTGTCGACGCCCGGTCCTTGCTACCAGGCAACTCGAGCAACCCCGCGTGTACAGCCGCACGCGCCCGAAGGCTTCGATGAACTCCAGTACCTCCCGCACGGTTTCAGCCCTCCTTTTCGCGGTGCGCCCTGGCCAACGTCAGGCGAGCTTGCAGCACGACGGGCAGGTTGACCATCCGTCCGTCAAGCTGTACGGCCGCGCCGCCAGAGACCTTGTCGGCAGCCACTACGCGGCGTGCCCAATCGAGTTCCCCGTCGCTCGGCGTCATCGCCGCATGCACCACCTGCACCTGCCGCAG
>JANOKK010000215.1:0-3642 GCA_031419255.1 Betaproteobacteria bacterium | reverse complement strand
GTGCTGGCCCCCGCCCCCCGCACTTTATCTGGGTGACTAATCTACTCAGCCGGACACCCTCCCCCCTTACAATTTGTGGGTCCTGGACGACAGAACTATTGAGAATTACCTATCGCTGAGACAAATGCCGTCATCCCGGCGGACAACCACAAGGGTTGCGCCGGAATGACGAATCAATTTAAGTTTTTGTCACGCATTAAAGTAATTGTCAATAATGACTGAGAATTGGAACAAGGTGCATCGTTAGGCGATGACAACGAGCACGCGCAAATAGTTCGGTTGAATTTGCGCACATGTTGCCCGGCGAACATTGATCATCTACTTCAATCATCCGGCATCGCGTCGGATGAATTGAATGCAAATGTCGCACCGCGACTTACTGTCGGCCCTTGTAGCCGATAGGCCCATCGTTTTTGTGGTGCCCGGCAACTTCCTTTACTTCAGCTTTTTCCCGCTGCTCTTGTTTGTTTACGGCGTCGGGTAGCGGGAATTTTGGTTCATTGGGAGCATGCTTCGGATCACTGTTTTCTGCTTCATGGCTTTTTCCTGTTGAACAAACCTCATGCATCGAGGCAACCGCATGCCGGATCTCCGTGAAAGATGAATTGATCCGGCACAGCGCGTGCCGCCTTGCGTGGACGGGCTAAGGCTGAATCAGTACGCGGTTTTCTTGCCAGCGGCCTTGGCATCGCCAAGTTTTACCTGCGCTTTGCCGACTTTGACGGTCGCTTTGCCCTTTGCTTCCATTTCCTTGTTGCCGACAAGTTTTCCGGCAACCGCGTTGATCTTTCCACTGACTTTCTTTTTCAGGCCTTCGACTTGGTCTTTGTTCATGCTCATGGTCATTCCTTCGGGTGATTGAATCTTGTGGTACCGACACGGGGCACACAGGGCAAACATGGCACATGGGCCGCCGCCGACATGAAAGATCATGCCCGCAGCATCGCGCGGTGACGGTGCGCCAGCGCACAAAAGGCGCGGGAAATTGTAGTTTAAGGAAGACGAACGTCGATGGCGACGCGAAACCTAAAGTGGCCGGTGCGTTTGCGTTAGCCAGACCGTGCGGCGTGATCCGTTGGGAGCGTGTCGAGCCACGAAAATACTGCCCAGATCGCGAAATGAAGCGCTGTGAGAGAATCCGGCGATGACCATGTAGAAATCGGCTCACGGGATGCCAACACGGAATGACATCACCGCAGCACCCCTCTTTATCGCAACCATTGACTCTTTGAAAAGTAACCACATGACAGACGCCACTCCAACTATTTCTCCCCATCCGCTGCCCGACCGCCTTTCCGTCGATCCGCGCAGCCCACATCATGTCGCCGCGTTGTTCGAACATGGTGTCGGCGTGCGATTGAATGGCAAGGAGCGATTCGATATCGAGGAATACTGCATTAGCGAAGGCTGGGTCAAAGTGCCGGTCGGCAAGAAAGTTGACCGAAAGGGCAACCCGCTCACGATCAAGCTGAAAGGCACGGTGGAAGTATTTCATCGATCCGCCGCACCCGCATCGGAAAGTTGATTCTCCGGCATTTCCCACCGCACAAGACGCGAAAACTCCAGCATCCACGCAGCTTTCAGGCACTTTCTGGCCTGAAAGCTGCGCCAGTGCTAGACTTTGATGCCGGAGTAATCCCGGTGACCCAATGACCGTGCGCCCTGAGCTTGTCGAAGGGCATTGTGGCGCACGACGAGATCAGCGCTGGGCGGGACGGTGGTTCGACAGGCTCACCACGAACGGGGGTAAATTGAAATCGCCAATTGACAAACGCAATCGAGCGATTGTCGACGCAATTCGCTCATCACGGCGCGCCAAGAATTGGCGACACGGCACCACAAATGAAAACAGGGCGAAGGCCAAATGACCCTCGCCCTGCCGACAAAGTGAATTGCGACTTGTGCTGCTATCGCGTGCTTGCACCGCCGCCGCCACTGCCGCCTGAGCCACTGGAACCGCTGGCTCCCGTAGTTGTAGGAGTGCCTAATGGGTTGGATCTGAGGTCGCTTTGACCGGCCTGTTGGATTAGCCGACCAAGAGTAATTTTATCCATATCGGAAAAGATATTTTTTAAGTCTGCCGGCAAATTGCTTACAAACGCAGCGAGCGCCGCCACTCGAATGGTACCGTCGGTTCGTGCATCCAAGCCTTGACCTGCCCTTACCGTCGTTGTTTTGCCTTGAAACAAGAATGAAATATAGCCCTTGGTCACCCTTATAACCAAATTGCCGGCAAATGTTGCAACGGATACGTCGGTGCCCTTAATGTCTATGGTGGCCTCACCGGCGCGATAGGACACCGCTGCGGGATTGGCCTCGCCAATTGAGCCGGTCACGGCCCGCATGCCGCCTTCCAAGAGCGTTATCAAGACTTTACCGGCAGCTGGGTTCGCTTTGTTGTATGCATAAGTGGTAATCGCAGCGCGCGACTTACTCGGCAAGGCAAGGATTTGCCCGTCCGCAAACTGCACGACGGCAGAAGAATCGGCACCGGTGGAAATGGTATCGCCCTGATTGACGCTATCGCCCATACGCAATGTGCGCGGCGCGCCTGCATTTGGGATGGCCTGCACAGTTCCACCCACAGTAGTTACGGTCGCCGCCTGCGCAAGTGCCAATTCGGCCATGCACGAAAGCGCTGCGCCCAGAATAAACGTCATTAGTTTTGCCGTTTTCATCACATCTTCCTAAATATCTGAATTATGTGCGTTCCGCGATACGGAAATCGACTCCTCGCCGCCCGCTGCCAGTCAAACTCACTGCCCCGTTCTAGCCAATAAATCCTATTGCATCACACCAATCGCACGTCATGGGAGAAATCGCCGCACAAGCCGTGCGGCCCATCGCGAATTTTTGCGGATCCAGTCTATCGATGCTGATCCACCAGAATTGTGTTGCCATCCGGGTCCGCGATCATGAAACTCGCCGGCCCCGTCGTGCTTTCGTCGGCCTCGGTCATCATGGCGATGCCAGTACTTTTTAGCGTGCGCTGCAAATCGCGGATGTCGGCGAATTTGTTGAGCGGTTGCGCATCCTGAGTCCAGCCGGGGTTGAACGTGAGAATGTTTTTTTCAAACATGCCTTGAAACAAACCGATGATGTGATCGCCATTCTTCAGTATCAGCCAATTCTGCGACTGGTTTCCGCCAAACACGGTAAAGCCCAGCGTTTCGTAAAACTGTCTTGCGGCCGCGATGTCCTTGACTGCGGGGCTGACCGAAAATGCGCCTAGTTCCATGACGTACTCCTGAATGGTTTTTGTGTCCGGTTTGAGATGCGATCAATGCGGCACGACTACGCGACTGCAGTGCTCTCGTTTTTTCCCTTTCGTCTTCTGCTCAATATTCCCGCCGTCACCAGTGTGAACACCAACCCAACCGGCAACGGCTCAATAAAGGTGATCGCGATGTTCACGAGCGGATTCTTGTACATGTCCATGAATTCGGTCATTTCCTTCTTTGTCGCCGCAATTTGCACGTCGGTTGCACCTGATTTTTTCGCTTTCTCTACCGCATACGCCGTGTATTTTTCTCCAAAGTCGGGAGCGAGCTTGTAGTAGACCAATTGCCAGGTGGCCACGTAACAAACACTGGCGACTGCCGTAATCATCAGGCCCACCAGGAACGCACGTCCGAAGGTCAC
>JANOKK010000214.1:0-1453 GCA_031419255.1 Betaproteobacteria bacterium | reverse complement strand
TGCTCGATGTGTTCTGGCACAACATCGATCCGGTTGCGAAAGACCGGCAATTTTGCGACGGCGGCACGCAGTATCGCAGCGGGATTTTTTATGTTGACGGCGCGCAGAAAGCCGCTGCCGACGCCTCAAAAGCAGCGCTTGAAAAAAGCAAGCCCTTCAAAGGCACCATCGTCACCGAAATCACCGCGGCCAAAGAGTTTTATCCGGCCGAGGATTATCACCAGGACTACTATGTCAAGAATCCGATTCGCTACAAGTACTACCGTAATGGCTGCGGACGCGATGCTCGCCTCAATGAATTGTGGGGTGCCAAGGCGGGCGTGGGTAACGGAAAGTAGCGGAACGTAACGCGCATTGCCTCAACACGCGCGGAGGAATAGACTCTTTTCCACGATCCACTCGGAGGGGGAAAAGATGAACAAGAAATTTGTCATTTCATCGTTGGTCATGGCGTTCGCATCGTTGATGCTGGGCTTCGTGGTGCATGCGGTGCTGCTTAAGGGCGACTATTCGCGGTTACCCAATCTCTACCGCCCGGAATCCGCACAGCAGGCACAATTCGGCTTCATGCTGTTCGCACATTTGCTGATCGGCATCGGCTTGACGTGGATTTATCGGCGCGGACACGAAGCAGGAAAAAGCGTGCTCTCGCAAGGTTCGCGTTTCGGTCTTGCCATGGCGGTGGTCTCGACGATCCCCGTATTTTTGATCTACTTTGCCGTTATGCCAGTGCCCTCGGATTTGGTCGCACAACAGATCGTGTTTGATTCGATCGGCATGGTGATTCTGGGGAATATTGTGGCGTGGTTGAATAAGACGCTGTAGTAATTTCTAGAGCAAGACACAAGTACTGGTGCGGCTCTCCGGATTAAAACGTCTCAAAGAGCCCGTCGGTGCTTGTGTTTTATAGTGTTATGTGGGCTGGCGCAAGCGTGGTAGCGGGTCAATCTTCGCCCCCTTCACAAAATCCCGCAGATGCTTCGCCTGCAACTTCAGCGACGGAATATGGACGTACATCATGTGCCCGGCCTCGTAGTAGAACTTGCTGATATTGCCGGAAAGCGTTTTATCGAGCGCCATGTGGTTCAGAACGTAATCGCTCGCAAAATGCGGCGTCGCGAGATCGTAATAGCCTGAACCCACATACACTTTCATGTGCGGATTGTTGCAAATCGCTTTGCGCAGACTTTCGGCAACGTTGAGATGCTGATCCTTCGAGCCGAAATCCCAACTCATGTAGAGCTTGGAAATCATGGTGTACGGCGTATCCGATTCAAACTTCAATTCGCGGCGCAAGTAATCGTTGATGCAGGCCGCATACGCGCCATCGAGATTGGTGTGCGCCGGATCGGACTCGATATTCTCGCCCGCCGCATCGCGCTCAATCCCTTTGAAGCGGCTGTCGAGCCGCCCGACCGTGCGATGTTCGTCGCGGCAGAGTTCTTTGCAGAAG
>JANOKK010000213.1:0-7361 GCA_031419255.1 Betaproteobacteria bacterium | reverse complement strand
TGATGAATCGTTTTGTGAGCAAGGATTTCTGGTCCGGCGTCATGTTCGCGTTGATCGGCTTTTCATTCGCCATCATCGTCAAGGTTTACGAGTACCCGATGGGCACCGGCAGCCGCATGGGGCCGGGATATTTTCCCTATGTACTCGGCATTATCATGGGCGTGATAGGCATCGTGATCATCGTGCAGGCGTGGATTTCAGAAGGTGCGCCCGTCGCCAAATTTGCGTGGCGTCCGTTGTTCTGGGTACTGCTCGCGTTCGTTATTTTTGGTTTGATCGCGAAGGTAGCAGGGCTGGTGATTTCTATCGTGATTCTGGTGATTGTTGCGTCGTACGGCGGACATGAGCATCGCTGGAAGGAGGCGGTCATTTCAAGCGTCATTCTGGCGGCGGCTTCGGTGGGGATTTTCGTCTACGGCCTGAAATTGCCGTTTCCGATTTGGCCCCCTTTCATCACCGGCTAAAGGGACGACATGGAACAACTACTCTCAAATCTCGCCCTTGGTTTTGGCGTCGCACTTACGCTAAACAATCTTATGTATTGCCTGATCGGTTGCCTGCTCGGCACGTTGATCGGGGTATTGCCCGGGATCGGCCCGGTCGCGACCATCGCGATGCTGTTGCCGGCCACGTTTACGTTGCCGCCGGAATCGTCGCTCATCATGCTGGCCGGTATTTATTACGGCGCGCAATATGGTGGCTCAACCACCGCAATTTTGATCAATATTCCCGGAGAATCGTCGTCAGTGGTGACCGCGCTCGATGGCTACCAGATGGCGCGTCAGGGACGCGCGGGGCCCGCGCTCGCGACGGCGGCGCTGGGGTCTTTTTTTGCCGGAACCGTAGCGACGTTGTTGCTGGCGGCGGCGGCACCGCCATTGGCGCAGATCGCGTTCAAGTTTGGCCCCGCCGAATATTTTTCATTGATGACATTGGGCTTGATCGCGGCGGTTGTACTCGCGCACGGTTCGGTTCTTAAGGCGATCGCGATGATCGTGCTCGGATTGCTGCTCGGTCTGATCGGCACCGATGTCAATTCGGGCATGGCGCGTTTCAGCTTCGGCGTCCCGGAACTTACCGACGGCATCGGCTTTGTGGCGGTCGCGATGGGTGTATTCGGCCTGGCGGAGATCATGAAGAATCTCGAACAAGGCCAGGAACGTGAAGTGTTTGTAAAAAAGGTGACCCACCTGTGGCCGACCCTGGACGATTTCAAGAAATCATGGAGAGCTGTGCTGCGCGGCACGACACTGGGTTCGCTGCTCGGCATATTGCCCGGCGGCGGCGCGGTGCTTGCATCGTTCGCGGCTTACACACTGGAAAAGAAAATCGCCAAAGACCCATCGATGTTCGGTAAGGGCGACATCCGCGGCGTGGCTGCGCCGGAGGCGGCCAACAACGCGGCCGCACAGACGTCGTTCATTCCGTTACTGACACTCGGTATTCCACCCAACCCGGTGATGGCGCTGATGGTCGGTGCAATGATTATTCAGGGTATCCAGCCTGGCCCGCAGGTCATGACGGAACGTCCGCAACTATTCTGGGGAATGATCGCCAGCATGTGGATCGGCAACCTTTTGCTGGTGGTGTTGAATCTGCCGCTGATCGGCATGTGGATCAAATTGTTGACGGTACCGTATCGATTGCTTTACCCGGCGATTCTGGTGTTCTGCGGCATCGGCGTTTATTCCTTGTCGAATAGCCCGTTCGATGTCGTCATCACAGCCATTTTCGGCTTTATCGGCTACCTTTTCGTCAAGCTCGAATGCGAACCGGCTCCGCTGTTGCTGGGCTTTATTCTCGGCCCGATGATGGAAGAAAACCTGCGACGCGCGATGCTGCTTTCGCGTGGCGATCCGATGACATTCGTCACGCGGCCGTTGTCGGCATCGCTGCTCGCCGTCGCTGCACTGCTGCTGATCATCATCATGCTGCCGGCGATTCGCAAAAAACGCGAAGAGGCATTCGTGGAGGAATAGTGTATTTTGAACGCGAAAAAATCCCCGCCGCGTGCGGGGATTTTTTTTGGCATTTTTCGTAGGATGGGTGGAGCGAAGCGATACCCATCATGTTTGAACGCAGGAGCGATGGGTATCGCTGCGCTCCTCCCATCCTACGGCGTGATCTTGGTGACGGTCATCTCAGCCTGCAATCAAATCCGGCAATTCCCGCAGCGAATTCACGACATAATCCGGTGCCACACCAAGCACTTCCATCGGCGCGTTGATACGATTCACCCAAAACACGTTGAAGCCGAATGCTTTAGCACCCGCGGCATCCCAGCCATTGCTGGAAACAAATCCGATACGATCGGGCGCGACTTGCAATTGATCGACCGCCAATTGATACACGCGCGGATCGGGTTTGAAAACGCCAACTGCGTCCACACTCAACACCGCATCCAGCAACGTGTCCAGATGGTTGTGATTGACCACTGCATTCAACATCTCCGGCGCGCCGTTGGAGAGAATGGCGCGCTTTCGCGGCGGTCGCATGTTTTTCAATTGATGCAATGTGTCGATCGCATCGTCAAACGGTTGGAGGGTTCGATACGCCTGATTCAGTTCCGTCAACGCGCGCTCGGTGTAGGCCAGGCCAAGTGTCAAACAAGCGACTTTCAGTGCATCCGCAGTGACGATTTTGAAATCCACATAGCGCCCCATCAAACTGCGCAGCCACGTGTATTCAAGCTGTTTCGTGCGCCATAGTTGCGAGAGCGCCTGTCCTTTTCCAGGAAAAAGTTCTTCACATTTGGCGACGACCGAATGCACATTGAAAAGTGTGCCGTAGGCATCGAACACCAGCGCGTCGAGTTGAAGCATGGTTAAAACCTTTTTTGAGGTTGGTCATGTTGCAGTCGTTTTCTATCCTCCAGAATACGCGCTTATCACTTTTTTTGGCAGATTCCCATGACGCACGAACTCAACTACGATTTCCCCTACGCCTCGCAACGCATGCCGGTGATGGCGAAAAACATCGTTGCGACTTCGCAGCCGCTGGCCGCGCAAGCGGGCTTGTCGATGATGCAGGCGGGCGGCAATGCGGTCGACGCGGCAATCGCAGCGGCAATCACGTTGACGGTGGTTGAGCCCACCAGCAATGGCATCGGCTCGGACGGCTATTGCATTTTGTGGGATGGGAAATCGATACACGGCCTGAATGCATCTGGCCGCTCGCCTGCGGCATGGACGCCGGAATATTTTGATAAAAAATATCCGGGGCTCGCAACCATGCCGGTGCGCGGCTGGGATAGTGCCACCGTACCCGGCGCGGTTTCGCAATGGGTGGAACTGTCAAAAAAATTCGGCAAGCTGCCGTTCGAGAAATTGTTCGTGCCCGCAATTTGTTATGCGCGCGAAGGCCACATGGTCTCGCCGATCACGGCAGTCAGTTGGGCGCGACAGGCAGAGATGCTGAAGGATCAACCGGATTTCGTCCGCGATTTTATGCCAGAGGGCCGCGCGCCGAAAGCGGGCGAGAAATGGATTTTGCGCGGTCAGGCTGCCACACTCGAAGAGATTGCCGCGAGCAAAGGCGAATCGTTTTATCGCGGGCCACTCGCTGAGAAAATCGCTGCGCATTCGCGAGTCTGTGGCGGCGTGATGTCTAGGGCTGATCTGGCCAGTCACCGCGCCGATTGGGTCGGCACGATTCACATGGATTATCGCGACGTGCGGCTGCATGAAATTCCGCCAAATGGTCAAGGCCTCGCCGCGCTGTTGACCTTGGGCATTCTGGAAAATTTCGACATGGCGCGCATGCCCGTCGATTCCGCAGACAGCGTGCATATCCAGCTCGAAGCAATGAAACTCGCCTTCGCGGACGCTTACCGATACATCGCCGATTCTGCGTTCATGGATGTGCCGGTTGCGTCCCTTCTTGACAAAAAATATCTCGCCTCGCGCGCAAAACTGATTCGCAAAGATGTCGCCGGCCAACCAGAGTTCGGCATGCCGCAACACGGCGGCACGGTGTATCTCACGACGGCGGATGCGGATGGAATGATGGTCAGTTTCATACAATCCAATTACATGGGTTTCGGTTCCGGCGTGGTGGTGCCCGGCACCGGCATCTCGATGCAAAATCGCGGCCACGGTTTTGTGCGCGTGGCAGGACACCCCAATTGCGTTGCGGCCAACAAGCGACCGTTTCAGACCATCATCCCCGGCTTTCTGACCGACCACGACAATAAGCCGTTGATGAGTTTCGGTGTGATGGGCGGCCACATGCAACCGCAGGGCCACGCGCAAATGGTGATCCACATGATCGACCACCAGCAAAATCCGCAAGCGGCCAGCGACGCGCCGCGCTGGATCGTGAATCCGGATTTTACGGTTGGCCTTGAACCCGGGTTCAACGCGCCGACGGTAGACGCGCTCGCCCGGCGCGGCCACAAAATCGCGGCGGCTGAAGCAGTCAATTTTGCGTTTGGCGGCGCGCAGCTAATTTGGCGGCTGGGCGATGAAGGCTTTGTGGCGGGGAGCGATCATCGCAAGGATGGCGGGGCGGTGGGGTTTTGAAATATTTTCCAAACTGAGTGCAGAAGAATAAATCGGTCTCTTCGACCGGTCGCAAATCCGGTAGTTTGGCGTTGAGATCAGGTTGTCATGTTGTATTGAATTGCGTTGCCCGGCGTTGCGCTCCGCTGCCGCTTGCCTCATGTCAACGCGGCAAAAATGCCTATCGTGATAGCGTCGGTGCGGGCAACTGCCGATGCGCAGGGATTCTCGACACCGCACACGCAGACTCAGCCGCTTGTCACCCCACCACAATTACAATCTGGAGGAAATCATGAAAACATTTCGTGCACTGCTTCAAGTCGCCGCCGTTGCAATATTGGTGCCGTTGGGTCTGACGGCAATCGCGCAGGTGCCATCGTATGGCCCGAATATCAATCTGGAACAAGCCCGCAAAGTCATTGCGGCCGGGCAAGTCGAAGCGAAGAAAAATAGTTGGCCGGTCGCCATATCGGTGGTCGATACCGCAGGCCATCTGGTCGCGTTTGAAAAAATGGATGACACGCAAACGGCCAGCATCGACGTGGCGCAGGACAAGGCGCGTTCATCCGCCATCTATCGCCGGCCATCGAAAACATTTGAGGACATGGTCGCTGGCGGCGGTGCGGGTACGCGTGCGCTCAATTTGCGTAACGCCTCCACCGTCGAAGGCGGATTGCCCATTTCCATCGGCGGCAAAATTATCGGTGCCGTCGGTGTTTCAGGCGTGACATCACTGCAGGATGGTGTGGTGGCCAAGGCGGCAACCGAAGCGCTGAAATAGTTCTTTCCCGCCAAGTCGGGTTATACCGACACGAAATTGGCGACCCCCAGCACTGGCGCGTCTTTCGGAGCAAAAACGGCCTGAAAACCTCGCCAATGCTGGAGTTTTAACAACGGGTTCTATTAACCCCGTCATCCCGGCGCAACCCTTGTAGTTGTTCGCCGGGATGACGAAAAATTGCGGTAAATAGAAGTGCCCCAACGGTCTGGCTACGCCTGGCCTCAATTTCCCCAATGCAAAATTCTTCAAAATGGTTACTGCGCGGCATGCTTTGGCTGGTCGCGCTACTGATCATCTTCAGCCTCGGCCAGAAGATCATGGGTAAGAAAGTGGTCGAGCGGAAAGCGGCGTGCCTCGATCAAGCGTCATCCGCCGGGCGCGCCACATCACCCATTGATGCCGTCAACAAATATGCGGCCTGCATGGGATTGCCGGTGGACAACCAGCCCGCCTTCACGGTGGCATCCGGTAACACCGGCAACACCGGCAACGACACGCGCCCCGCACGCTGCCGCTACCTCGGCGTGTGGGCCGCCACGCGCGGCAACATGGTTTACCAAGTCACGCTCGAGGCCGACGGTAAATTCGTCGCCGTGCCCGCACGTAACGCGGGAGACAACGCACAAACCATCACCGGCGCATGGAGCGTGTCAGGGAAATCCATCGCCTGGGTCTACGATAGCGGTGCGGTGTGGCCGCCCGATGTCAATCCTGTGTCCAATGAGACGAGCGACGAATTCACGTTAAGCGAAGTCAACGGCAGTAGCACGCGCTATTCATTGATCGAGGCGTTCACGCCGGCGGTTTGCGCGAAGTAACGCGGCGGATAGTTGGTGTGGATTAGGCGATGCTCATTCCACACGTCTTGGTGTAGTACCCTGGGAAGTTGACAGTCTGTAGCCATTCGATTACAGTCATTTCGTGTACACGATCAAACGCACCGACGAGTTCAACAATTGGCTCCTCGCCCTCAAGGATGGTTTGACACATCGCCGCTTGCTGACGCGCCTGCGGAAGGCGACGCAAGGAAATCTGGGCGACGTGAAACCAGTCGGTAAAGGCGTTTTTGAGATGCGCGAGCATTTTGGGCTTGGTTGGCGCATGTACTATGTTCAGCGCGGCGCGGTGCTGATTGTGATGCTGGGCGGCGGCGGCAAATCAACGCAGGCTGCCGATATTGCAAAAGCCGCGAAACTTTCGGCAACGATGGAGAAATGAACCATGACCAAGAAAATTCGTATCGCCGATCTCCCGGAGTTTGATTTTTCCGAACATCTTGACAGCGAGCAGGCGATGGCGGAATACCTGACGGTCGTGCTTGAAGAAAACGACCCTTCTTTGCTGGCAGCGGCTCTCGGCGATATCGCCCGTGCGCGCGGCATGAGCGAAATTGCCAGAGCATCGGGCATTACCCGGGAAGCCTTGTACAAAGCGTTACGGCCCGACGCGCAGCCGCGATTCGATACGATTAGCCGTGTTTGCACGGCGCTTGGCGTAAAACTCGTCGCGCAGGCGGTTCATGCGTGAGGCTCCCGGAGCAAAGGCAAAACTCGTCGATCTTGTGGAGAATGCGAGCTTGGCCCCGTTTTTTGAAAATTTATCGCCGTGCCCGCACGCAACGCCGGTGACAACGCAGAAACCATCACCGGCGCATGGAGCGTGTCAGGGAAATCCATCGCCTGGGTCTACGATAGTGGCGCAGTCTGGCCGCCGGATGTCAATCCTGTGTCCAATGAGACGAGCGACGAATTCACGTTAAGCGAAGTCAACGGCAGTACCACGCGCTATTCGTTGATTGAGGCATTTACGCCGGCGGTTTGCGCGAAGTGACATGGCGGATAAATGGTGCGGATTAAGTGGGATTGCCACCGCCGGCCTTCACACTTGTTTTGGCAACTCAAAATCATGTGTTTGTATTTTCAAACAGGCGGTACTAATTTGTGTCATGTATTTGATCGCGCTAGTATTTGTTATCCGCATCTCAAAAAATGGCGGTTTGTGAACCGTCGAATCGAATTCCTACGTTTTAGTTCGCTCCCTCACGGATAGATGCACATGAGCGAAGAAAAAGTAGCAAGAAT
>JANOKK010000212.1:0-2801 GCA_031419255.1 Betaproteobacteria bacterium | reverse complement strand
GCCGAAGCACTGGCCGATATCAAGGACGGTTCGACCGTAATGATCGGCGGTTTCGGTGGTGCGGGGCAGCCGGGCGAACTCATTGACGGGCTGATCGCGCAGGGTGCGCGCGATCTCACTGTGGTCAACAATAATGCCGGCAACGGCGATACGGGCTTGGCCGCATTGCTCGGCACTGGTCGCGTTCGTAAAATCATTTGCTCGTTTCCGCGCCAAGTCGATTCGCACATTTTCGATGGCCTGTATCGCAGTGGAAAACTGGAATTGGAATTGGTACCACAGGGCAATCTCGCTGAGCGCATTCGTGCGGCGGGTGCCGGCATCGGCGCATTTTTCACGCCGACCGGCTTTGGAACCGATCTCGCGAAGGGCAAGGAAACGCGCGAGATTGATGGCCGCATGTATGTGCTGGAAATGCCGATCCATGCCGATGTGGCGTTGATCAAAGCCGAG
This sequence comes from Betaproteobacteria bacterium, assembly GCA_031419255.1. GTDB lineage: Bacteria > Pseudomonadota > Gammaproteobacteria > Burkholderiales > Usitatibacteraceae > UKL13-2. The sequence continues at coordinate 2,348 of JANOKK010000212.1, read as the reverse complement.
AAAGGCGACCGCTGGGGGAACCTGATTTATCGCAAAGCGGCGCGAAATTTTGGGCCGATCATGGCGAGTGCGGCGACACTGACGATTGCATCGGTGCATGAAGTTGTACCACTCGGAGAGCTTGATCCGGAATCAGTGGTAACACCCGGAATTTTCGTGCAACGCATCGTCAAAATCCCCCGAATCGCGACGGCAGCCGCCGGTTTCAAGCAGGCAGCCGCATGAGCGCAATGAACAAATGGAGCCGCGATCAAATGGCCGCGCGCGTCGCCAAAGATATTCCGGAAGGTGCCTATGTGAATCTCGGCATCGGCCTACCGACGCTGGTTGCAAATCATTTGCCGAAAGATCGCGAAGTATTTTTGCATAGCGAAAACGGCATCCTCGGCATGGGCCCCGCGCCCGCACCGGGCGAAGAGGATTACGACCTCATCAATGCCGGCAAGCAACCGGTGACACTATTGGCAGGCGGCACCTATTTTCATCACGCGGATTCGTTCGGCATGATGCGCGGTGGGCATCTGGATATTTGCGTATTGGGTGCGTTTCAGGTTTCCGTCACCGGCGATCTCGCCAATTGGCATACCGGTGGCTCGGACGCGATTCCGGCGGTCGGTGGTGCGATGGATCTCGCGATTGGCGCAAAAAAAACCTACGTGATGATGGAGTTGCTCACCAAGAGTGGGGAAAGCAAACTCGTGAAAACGTGCAGCTATCCGTTGACGGGTATCGCTTGCGTGAGCCGGATATATTCGGATTTGGCCGTGATCGATATTACGGCGCAGGGGTTGCAGGTAGTGAATTTAATTGATGGTTTGGCGATAGCAGAATTGCAAAAAATGTGTGGGGTCGCGATGACGCAGACGATAGTCGGTTAGGTGACAATATTGTTTGCTGCCACACTACCAACTTCCGAGGTATCAGGGCCTTTCCCGAAACCAAAATGCACATAAAGACTCCATGATTGACGCCTTCATCTGCGACGCCATCCGCACCCCATTTGGCCGCTACGGCGGCGCGCTATCGAGCATCCGTGCCGATGACCTTGCCGCACTTTCATTCAAAGCGTTGATGGATCGCAACCCAAAAGTGAATTGGAATGAAGTCGACGATGTCATCCTCGGCTGCGCCAACCAGGCGGGCGAAGATAATCGCAACGTGGCGCGCATGGCTTTGTTGCTGGCGGGTTTACCCAAGGAAATTGGCGGCAGCACCGTGAATCGACTCTGCGGCTCTGGCATGGACGCCGTCGGCACGGCAGCGCGTGCGATCAAATCAGGCGAATGCCAATTGATGATCGCCGGTGGCGTGGAGAGCATGAGCCGCGCACCGTTTGTGATGCCGAAAGCGGACGCGGCATTTTCGCGCAGCAACGCGATTTACGACACCACTATCGGCTGGCGCTTTATCAATCCTAGAATGAAAGCACTGTTCGGCGTCGATCAAATGCCGGAGACGGCCGAGAACGTCGCGCAGGAATTCAACATCTCGCGCGCCGATCAGGATGCATTTGCATTGCGCAGCCAACAGCGGGCATTGGCCGCGCAGGCTGCCGGTTTCTTCAACGATGAAATTGTGCCAGTGACATTGCCGCAAAAGAAGGGCGATCCGGTCATCATCGGCAAAGACGAGCATCCGCGCGAAACGTCATTGGATTCACTCGTAAAACTGAAACCCATCGTGCGCGACACCGGCAGCGTCACCGCAGGCAATGCATCGGGCGTGAATGATGGTGCTTGCGCGCTGCTGATCGCATCCGAGGCGAGCGCCAAAAAATTCGGCCTCACGCCCAAGGCGCGCATTGTTGCAATGGCGACCGCCGGCCTCGCGCCGCGCATCATGGGCATGGGGCCCGCACCCGCGACCCGCAAGGTGTTGGCGATGGCCGGAATGACGCTCGAACAAATGGATGTGATCGAATTGAACGAAGCGTTCGCCGCGCAAGCATTGGCTGTCATGCGCGATTTAGGACTGAAAGACAACGACGCGCACGTCAACCCGAACGGCGGCGCGATCGCGCTCGGCCATCCGCTGGGCGCATCGGGTGCTCGCTTGATTACCACGGCCACCTATGCGTTGCACCGTCGCGGCAGCCGATACGCACTTTGCACCATGTGCATCGGTGTCGGGCAAGGCATCGCCGTGATTATCGAGCGGGTATAAACATGAGCACGCCTTGATGTTTTCAGTAAAATCAAGCGCACGGATCGATGCGATCATTAGCAAGTGCTGCGGCAATTAAAATTACCTCTGAGGAGATTTCAACACGAACGCAATTCGTTACCTGCTTGCCGCCGCGCTGGTGATGCCACTGACGACATGGGCACAAGCGAGCACGCGTTCGGTTG
>JANOKK010000211.1:0-3295 GCA_031419255.1 Betaproteobacteria bacterium | reverse complement strand
GGCACCGAGCACCGCGCCGCCGACATTGCGATCACCGCGATTGCCTTCGGTGACTTGCTCACGCTCGACCCAGCATCGCTGTTCGGGCGCACCCATGACGGCGCGTACCGAGGTGACACGCGCTTCATATACGCTTTCATTGGCGCGACGACGATAGTCATAGCTGGCAATGGCTACCGGCTCGGAGACTTCATTATCGTAACGCGCCTGTTGATTCACCGGGCGCACTGAAGAAATCCGGTCGTTTAATCCCAAACTGCGCAGCGACTCGTAGTCGCCCCTGCGCAACACGACGCATTTGCCCTCGAAGCGCGCGTCGGTACAGACCTCCCAACGGCCACGATCCACCACCACCGACGAGGCAAGATCGTTGAAGCCGGTGCGTGCGAAGTTTCCCACCTGATTGTCGGTCGTAAAAGCGCGTCCACGGTAACCATCGTGTTCGTAAAAAGTGATCTGTGCTGCCGCCTGGGTGGCGCACAATACCGCCGCCGCACCGAGCGCGAGTTTAAAGTTCAGGTTCATGGCTAATCCTCTGTAATGGGTTGCCGCGCAAATCTGCGCGCTAAATATTTGTCCGCAGCAAATGTCGCGAACCTTGAGTCGTGGCATTGGCCATCAGCGTGCTTTCGGAAGCCGAATGCCACCGTTCGAGCGCCTGTTGCCGATAAATTTCCAACCCCTTCACCTTAGGCAATTTGCTCGAAATATTTGATCGGACGGGGCCGAAATGCGTGTAGGACAATGTCGCCAACGAATGTAGGCAGGCACCGTTGAGCGGGTGCGATTCAAACTGATGTGGAGTTTCGCTCCTCCCTTTTTAAAGGGAGGTTGGGAGGGATTTACGGTGCCGGAAAACTTGCCAGCGTGAATTGCGTGACCACCGAAAATCCCCTCAATCCCCCTTTTTCAAAGGGGGAAGCGATATTGGTTCGCGTGTCCACATCAGTTTGAATCACACCCCCGTGAGCCGCGCCAACAACATGCTCCGGGCTTTGTGGCACGCTTCACGGTTTCGTCAAGCGAATGCCCTCAATTTCTCGCAACCCCAATATCCACCGCCACCACGTGATCCAGCCGGTCATCCATCAGCGCAATTGTGCTGTTTTTCTGCACCACACCATCCACCGTCACGCGCGGTTTTTCGATGGGCTTATCTTCCGCCATGCGCTGCTGCGTGACCACAATGCGATACACGGTTTGCCGGTAGCGATAGTGCAGGGTGTAGCCCGGCCACTCGGCAGGAATGCACGGCGCAATGTGCAGTTTGTTCACGTCAAGCCGTAACCCCAGCAGCGATTCGACGATCAGTCGATACATCCAGCCGGCCGAACCGGTGTACCAGCTCCAGCCGCCACGGCCGGTGTGCGGCGCGAGCGCGTAGACATCGGCCGCAATGACATACGGCTCGACCTTGTACCTTGCCACTTCCTCGGGTGAGCGCGCATGATTGATCGGGTTGATCATTGAGGTGAGCTCCCACGCACGATGCGAATCCCCCATCGCCGCAAACGCCATCGCCGCCCAGATCGCACCATGTGTATATTGGCCACCGTTTTCGCGAATGCCGGGCACATAACCCTTGATATAACCGGGATCCATTGCCGATCGATCAAACGGCGGATCGAGCAATTGAATGATCTTGTCGGCGCGTCGCACCAATCGCTGATCAAGCGCGCTCATGGCCGCGCGTGATCGTTCGGGCTTGCCCGCACCGGACAATACCGACCAGCTCTGCGCAATCGAATCGATCTGGCATTCATCGTTGGCGGCCGAGCCGAGTGCCTTGCCATCGTCGAAGTAGGCACGCCGATACCACGCACCATCCCAGCCGTGTTTGTCGATATTTTTTGCAAGCGTTGCCCGCTCCATCAAACAGCGCTCCGCGAAGTCGATATCGCCCTGTATGCGCGCAACCGCATTGAATTGTCGCAATACTTCGCACAGGAAGAACGCCAGCCACACGCTTTCGCCTTTGCCATCCTTGCCAACCAGATTCATGCCGTCGTTCCAATCGCCCGAGCCGATCAGCGGCAGGCCGCGCGCGCCAAAGGTCAAGCCATGCAGGATCGCGCGCACGCAGTGCTGATAAAGGCTGGCGGCATCATCGGATTGACGCGGCAGGTCAAAGTAGGAATCATCGCCGGGATTCACCGCCCGCCCTTCAAGAAACGGCAGCGAGACATTGAGCACGCCGGTATCGCCGGTACTGAGCACATAGCGGCAAGTGGCCAGCGGCAACCAAAGGTAATCATCCGAACAGTGGGTGCGCACGCCGCGCCCGCCCGGCGGATGCCACCAGTGTTGTACGTCGCCTTCGCGGAATTGCCGGCCTGCGCACAGCAATATCTGTTCGCGCAGACGCTGCGGCTCGGTATGAATGAGCGCCATCGCATCCTGCAACTGATCGCGAAAGCCGAACGCACCACCGGATTGGTAATAGCCGCTGCGCGCCCAGATACGGCAGGCCAGCGTTTGATACAGCAACCAGCCGTTGGTGAGTACATTGAGCGCCGCATCGGGCGTCTCGATTTGCACCGCGCCAAGCGTTTGCTGCCAGTATTGCCGCAGTTTCTCGCGCGCATCGTGCGCCGCCACCGCGCCGCGCCAACTCTGCTGAAGCTTGCGCGCATCGTAGAGGTTGCGACCGGCACCGAGTCGAAAAATGGATTCGTGTTGCTCGCCGTCCGCCAGATCAAAGGTCACCTGAATCGCCGCACAGGGGTCAAGTCCCGCGCCGACTTTGTTGGATAGATGGGTGCGCGTCATTGCAACGGGACGTGCAAGGTTGCCATTGCGGCCGATGAATTCCGCACGATCGCCACAGACGGTGCGGCCAACATCGTCGACATCGAAAAATGCGATCCGCTCTGCGAATTCGCTGTTGTACGCATTGCGCGCAAACACGGCACCACTTTGCGGGTCGATCTCGGTAATGACGTGCATGGTCGATTTTGGCTTCAGGTCACCCAATACCCACTCCACATAGCCGGTGGCCGATAGCCGACGCGCGCGACCGGATTCGTTGGTGATTTTCAGCACCGAAAAGCGGATCGCTGCATCGAGCGCCACGTACACCGTGAGTACCGAGCGAATGCCATCCTCGACATGCTCGAAAATGCTGTAGCCAAACCCGTGCCGGGTGACATACGGAGCGGCCCCCCGGCATGGCAAGGGTGTCGGCGACCAGTAGTGTCCGGTCTCTTCGTCGCGCAGATAAAACGCTACGCCACCGCTGTCGGCTACCGGATCGATGTGCCACGGCGTCAAGCGAAATTCGTGGTCATTTTAGCTC
>JANOKK010000210.1:0-1955 GCA_031419255.1 Betaproteobacteria bacterium | reverse complement strand
CTGGCACCGAGCGAACTCGCGCGCATCCATGAGGCCGCGGTCCTGTTGGCTGATGCAATCAAAGCGGAAAAGCGCCTGCTGATCGTCGCCGACTACGATGCCGATGGTGCGACCGCCTGCGCGGTGGGCACGCGCGCGCTTACCGCGATGGGGGCAAAGGTTGAATACATCGTGCCGAACCGTTTCGAATACGGCTATGGCTTGACGCCTGAAATCGTCGCACTCGCCGCCGAGCGCGATCCACACATCATCATCACTGTCGATAACGGCATTGCCAGCGTGGAAGGTGTGGCGGAAGCGAATCGGCGCGGCATGGAAGTACTGGTCACCGATCATCATTTGCCAGGCAGCGCGTTGCCGGCGGCTTCAGTAATCGTCAATCCGAATCAGGTTGGCGATGGCTTCGCGAGCAAGAATCTGGCGGGCGTCGGCGTTATTTTTTACACCATGCTCGCGCTGCGAGCGGAGTTGCGCAAACGCAATCACTTCGATGGCAAATTCGTGCCAAACCTGGCGGACTTGCTCGATCTGGTCGCGCTTGGCACCGTCGCGGATGTGGTGCGGCTGGATCACAACAATCGCGTGCTGGTCGAGCAAGGCTTGCAACGCATCCGCGCGGGCCGCTTGAATCGCGGCGTGCGGGCGCTGATGCAAGTGGCCGGGCGCGACCCTACGCGGGCATCGACCTACGATCTCGGTTTCGTGGTCGGTCCGCGCTTGAACGCGGCGGGCCGCTTAACCGACATGGCGCTCGGCATCGAATGCCTGCTTGCGGACAACGACAACACTGCGCTCGATCTCGCAACCAAACTGGATAGATTGAATCGTGAACGCCGCGTAATTGAAGCCGACATGAAAGAAGGCGCGATGATCTCGTTGGAGGCGGTGGATGTCGGCAGCCGCTATTCACTATCGCTATATGATCGCGCCTGGCATCAAGGAGTGGTCGGCATCCTCGCCTCGCGCGTTCGCGAAAAATATCATCGCCCGGTGATTGCGTTCGCAAGCGACGGCAGCGGCAGTCTGAAAGGATCGGGCCGCTCGATCAAAGGTTTTCACCTGCGCGATGCGCTGGACCTAGTCACTAAACATCATCCCGAACTTATTTCCAAATTCGGTGGTCACGCAATGGCCGCCGGACTCACCATCGCCGAATCGGCATTGGCCGATTTCACCAACGCATTTGAAGACGCCGCGCGAGCGTTGATGTCATCCGCCGATCTCGCCGAGCGCATGGAAACCGACGGCACGCTCGCCGCGAGCGAACTCGATTTTGCGTTCGTCGCCGCGATCGACGCGCAAGTCTGGGGCCAAGGATTCGTCGCCCCTAGCTTCACCGGCAATTTCAAAGTTGTTGAACAACGCGTGGTCGGAGAGAAACACTTGAAATTGAGACTATCGATGGGCGGCGTGACCTTCGACGCCATGCGTTTCGGCAGTGCAAATGCCCTGAACACCAGCATTGACGCGGTGTTTCGGCCATCGATCAATGAGTTTCGGGGGAACAGAACGCTACAGCTGTTACTCGATTGCGTCGCATGAAATCCGTGGCAAAAAAGTGTTTGGCACCCTCGCTCGACTATAATGCGCGTCTTGCCGCATTAAAATTGAAATCATGGAAGCCGATCAGCAAAACGCCATCTCCAATTCTCTTTCCGACTTGACCCATCGCACGGTCGAGTTGCGGAGGTATCTTTGACTTTGACGGCAAATCGCAGCGCCTCGAAGAAGTCAATCGCCTGAACGAAGACCCGGCGGTCTGGAACGACAGCAAGCGCGCCCAGGAACTGGGCAAAGAAAAGAAAATGCTCGACGAGACCGTCGGCACACTCACGCTGCTGACCGACGGCCTGAAAGACGCCCGCGAACTATTTGATCTCGCCAAAGGTGAAGGCGACGACGACACGCTGCTTGCCGTCAGTGGCGATGCCAAGGCGCTGGAAGCAAAAGTGCTG
>JANOKK010000209.1:0-2479 GCA_031419255.1 Betaproteobacteria bacterium | reverse complement strand
CGACCGAGGACAGCGCCTGCGCGGCTTCTTCTTCAGCATCGTCGTCATCGGCGGCGGGCGGCGCCGCTTCGTTCAAGAGCAGCGTTTCGGCGTCCGGCGCGGCATCGTAGACCTGGATGCCCATATCGTTAAAGGTGGTGGTGATCGCCTCGATTTGTTCGGCATCGACGACATCCGGCAGATGATCGTTGATCTCCGCATAGGTCAAAAAGCCACGCTCTTTGCCCAGCGTGATCAGGCTTTTCAGACGCGTTTTCTGCGCCTCGACATCGACCGGCACCTTGGCATCGCGTGCGGCTTTGAAACTGCTGATCGAGATTTCGTCTTGTTCGCGAGCGCTTTTTGGTTTGCGGGCCATGATGTCGAATCCGTCGCTTGAGAGTGCGGCTATTGAAGGAAACCGCGATTGCGGAAAGTGTCGCCCGCGAACTACGGTCTGCAGCGAATACGCACGCCGCAAGGCTCGTGGAACGGGGAACCGTATATTTTAACCGAATTCGGATTTTTCCGAAAGCGGTGAGTGAATTTTGGGGTGCAGGTCGGGTTATTCAAGCCGCGTGCGGGTGTTGCAAGCGCTAATTCAGCCCCATCTCCTGCGCGCGTCGCAGGATATCGCGCTTCTTGCCGGCAGCGACTGCTTCGTCGCGCAGGCGCGCGAGGGCTTCGTCAAATTCCGCGTCAAGATCGAAATCGGGGTTTATAGCGTCCATATCGGTGAGCAAGGGGTGGTGCGCCGCGCGGGCGAGCTCGGCTTCATCGGTGGTGCCGCGAAAGTGCTCAATGACCTGCGCTTGCGAGACCTCGAAGTCGTGGTCGCGCACGAACGCGGCGACTCGTGAAGCAACACCCACCGGCGAAGTATCGTCATCGGCGAGCGAGATGTCGAAGCGCCCGGCGAGTGAAGGCTTCAAGAGTATTCGCGCGATAATTTGCGCGGCGAGACCAGCGGGGGCCGATTTTCTCTTTGGAACCGGTGCGCCAAGTTCGGGGCCGCGGAATCGGCGTGGCACGAAGCTGCGATCACCTTTCGGTCGCTCTTGCGAGCCGGCGGACGGAAACTGTGAGGCGTCTCGTTGCGCCGAGCCGCCAGACGGCGCGTTGCTTGCCGTAATCGGGATCAGGCGTTGAATCTCCACCACGCCAAGGCCGATGATGTCCGCGAGTTTTCGTTGCAGCATCATCGCCAACGCCGGCGCGGCGATCTGCGAAATGAGCGGCTTTGCGTGCATCAATAACCGCGAGCGGCCCTCTTCATTGGTCAAATCGACTTGCGACGAGAGTTCATCAAACAGGAACGCGGACAACGGTTTCGCATTCTTGAGTTCCGTCAGAAACGCGTCTTTGCCCAGGCGCCGAACGAAGGTATCAGGATCGTCTTCAGCGGGCAGAAACAGGAAACGCACATCCTTGCCATCGGCGACGACTGGTAGCGATTGCTCAAGCGCGCGCCAGGCGGCTTTGCGCCCTGCCTTGTCGCCATCGAAACAGAACACGAGACTGTCGGCCATGCGCAGCAACTTTTGCACGTGAGTCGGCGTGGTCGCAGTGCCGAGTGTCGCCACTGCGTTTTCCACACCGCTCTGTGCGAGCGCAACGACATCCATGTAGCCCTCGACCACGATCGCCGTTTGCGAATCACGAATTGCGCGGCGCGCCTGAAACAAGCCATACAATTCGCGACCTTTCTCGAACAAGGCTGTTTCGGGCGAGTTCAAATACTTCGGCTCACCGGCACCGATAACTCGCCCGCCAAAACCGATAACGTTGCCGCGCGCATCCAGAATCGGAAACATCACGCGATCCCGAAAACGGTCGTAGCGTTTGCCTTCATCGTTGTCGATGACGAGGCCGCATTCGTTGAGCGCCGTGGCGGTGTAGTCCTCAACGGCACCTTTTAGCCCTTGCCAATCGTCGGGCGAGTAACCGATGCCGAATTTGGCAGCAATTTCGCCGGACACGCCGCGTGCCTTGAGGTAGTCGATTGCCTTTGGCGCGCGTTTCAATTCCTGCCGATAGAAGTTCATCGCGGCCATCATCACTTCGCCGAGACTTGCGGCAACTTTCGCGCGCTCAAGCGATTCTTCGCGATTCGCTTCCACCGGCAGAGTCATGCCGACGTTTTCCGCGAGCTCCTGAACGGCATCGCGGAATCCCATCCCGGAATATTCCATCAGGAACGAAATCGCGCTGCCGTTCACGCCACAGCCGAAACAATGGTAGAACTGCTTGGTCGGCGAGACCGAAAAACTCGGCGTCTTTTCGTTGTGAAACGGGCAGCAGGCGGAATAATTCTGCCCGGTTTTTTTGAGCTTCACGTGCTTGTCGATGACATCGACAATATCGACGCGCGCGAGCAATTGCTGGATGAAGTCCTGCGGAATCATGCGGCGATTATACGACTCGCAAAAAAGTGGTCTCGACGGCCCATCACCTGGTGAAACTCAAATGACGCGCACCTGGCAGCCTGTCGGACTTAAGG
>JANOKK010000208.1:0-6633 GCA_031419255.1 Betaproteobacteria bacterium | reverse complement strand
GATCTACACCTCGTTACCCAGGCTAAACATTAAACCGGAAGTGCATCACATCGCCATCCTTGACGATGTACTCTTTGCCTTCGACGCGCATTTTTCCGGCTTCTTTTGACTTCGCTTCGCCGCCGAGTTTCACGTAGTCGTCGAACGCAATCACTTCGGCGCGGATGAAACCTTTTTCAAAATCGGTGTGAATCACGCCGGCCGCTTGCGGGGCGGTGGAGCCTTTGTGGATGGTCCAGGCGCGCACTTCTTTTTCGCCGGCGGTGAAGTAGGTTTCCAATCCCAGCAGCGTGTAGGCCGCGCGGATCATGCGATCCAATCCGGGCTCGGTCATGCCGATGTCGTCGAGAAAAACTTTCTTGTCTTCCTCGGGCATGTCGGCGATTTCGGCTTCGATCTTTGCGCAGATGGCGACGACCGGCGCACCTTCCTTTGCCGCGTGCGATTTGACGGCATCGAGCAATGGATTCTTTTCAAAGCCGCCTTCGATCACGTTGGCCACATACAACACCGGATTCGCGGTGATGAGGCTCAATGGTTTGATGAGCGCCATTTGATCGGCATCGAGGCCCATGCTACGCGCCGTTTCCAGCTCATCGCTCAAGAACAACGTGGCCGCTTCATCGAGAAGGGCCGATTCGAAATCTCCACGATGTGAGATCGTCGCGAACAGTCGCTATGCATAAGCGATCTTCAACTTGACTGCGACGGCAAGCAATCGTTTGTCCCGCGTGTAGAGAGTGCAAGCGTCCAGCAGCGCGGACGCGATCAGGTGCGCATCAATCAAACCGATGCCGAGCCCCATTAGTTTTCGGCTCTCGACAATGTGCAACAACTCGCTTTCGTCGGCGACCGTAGCCTGCTGCAGATCCGATAGCAGTTGTAGAATTTCGGCACGCGGCTTCAGGTTGCCGAGCGCAAGTTCGCCCTGCACGAACGGGTGCATCAAGACTCGACCGTTCGTGAGTAAATCAGCAAGCGGCGGATCGCCACGCCGAAAATGGTCGACCCAGACAGACGTATCGACAAGGATCATGCAGTGGCGCGGCGACGCGGCGATGCCTTCAGCGTTTTTTGCGTTCCGCTCAGACGAGCGAGACGCCGCGCGCTCTCGCGCTGGATCAGGGCTTGCAGTCCCTCGTGAATCAGCAACGTCCGTTCGGTGAGTCCGGTGATCAGCGCCGCCTGCGCAAGCAATTTGTCATCGATGTTGATGGTGGTTCGCACGATGCGATCCCTTTTGTGAGAGAAGTCGATCATGTAAATATAACATCAAACACGGCATCAAATGATGCCTATGGAGTCGTCAGTCAGATGATGGGCATGAAAACGCGCGGACTTCAAAGATGCGCCAATGCTCAGAACTTGAAAATTATCGGTGCAACCTTTGCGCCACCTGCCTCTGATCGTGTAGATCGCTTCACCAAGTCCGCATCAAGGTTGACGAAATCATCACAGCCTTCACGTAATGCATGGTGGAGCGCATCGGCGAAATCCCAGCCTTGTGCGGATTTCTCCGCTGCCGCGAGAACGGCTGCGCGTTCGCCCAGCACGACATTGCCTAACGCGGCGATGCCTGCAATCGCCTGCGCCACCACTGTTGGCCGAAACGAATATCGTGACCGCAGCACCCATTCCAACTCGAGCATTCCGTGACCGGAATGAATATTTTGTGCTCGCTCAACAACGTTTCGGCTCGCGCGGACTGCGTGGTATCGTCGCGAACCAGTGCGCGTACCAATACGTTTGTATCAATTGCGCGCACGGCCGATGCTTTGTAATCAGTCACGCGCATCGCGCTAACGGGTATGACGGGGCCGTCGTACTTCAAGAGCGATTGAATCTGCTGCAAGCTCACGGTCTTCTTTTCCGGTGCACGTGTAATCAATGCCTTCTTGCCATCCACCTTCACGTTGACCCGCATGCCCGGTTTAATTTTGCGGCGAGCCGCTGTGGCTGTTGACCCTCGACGCCAAACTGCGGGAATATACGTACCTCGTTGAGGTGATTTAGGCGGCTGATGACAGCCGACAATGGCGGGTATCCCAAAGGAGAATGATGATGAAAACACTGCTCGGGCTTGGAATGATTCTGTCAGCCATATGCGTTGCGCCGCCGGTTCGGGCCGAAGAAGATGCCTCGGGCTGCAAGGACCATCCCTTGTTCAATCGCATGCCGGGGTATCGCATCAACAGTTGCGAGACCAAGCTGTTCGACGCGCGCGAATTTCCCGCGAGCGGTGCGCTGATCGCCGACAACAAGCCGGTCAAGGCCGAGGTGGTCGAAGGCGTGCAGACCTATATCGTTTATGACGCGCCCGGCGAGTCGAAGCACGCCAGCGGGCTTCAGATCCAGCGCAATTATCAGAATGCCGTCAAGGCGGCCGGCGGCGTGGTGATTGCGGAGTACGGGGCGGAGGACAGCGGCAAGCAACTCAATGACGACACCTGGGGCGCCGGCGACCGCGCCACCGTCCTTAAGCTCAGCAATGGCGGCAAGGAAATCTGGGCGCGCGTGCATCCTTACAATGGTGGCGGCGGTTATGCCTTGTATATCGGCGAGCGCGAGGCGATGACGCAGGACATCGTTGCCAACAAGTTGCTGGAAAAGATCAACAAGGAAGGCACCATCTCCCTGTACATAAACTTTGACACCGGCAAGGCTACCATCAAGGCGGATTCCTTCGCGCAACTGGATCAGGTGGTCGCTGCGTTGAAAAATGCGTCCACACTGAAGCTGGAAATCAGCGGACATACGGATAGCGTCGGGGCTGCCGAATCCAATCTGGCGCTATCCGATTCCCGCGCGAAGTCTGTAATGAAGTATCTGACCGACAAAGGCATCGTCGCCAGCCGTCTCAGCGCAAAGGGGTACGGCCAAGTCAACCCAGTCGCAGACAACCGCAGCGACGAAGGGCGGGCCAAGAACCGGCGGGTGGAGCTGACGAAGAAGTAGAGTGGCTCATTGTGGCAATTGCGAGGCCAATGTCGGATTGATCACCGACGCGAACCGCAAGAACAAGTATTGGTGCGGCGCTTCAGCCATTTTCCCTCTAAACACGCCGCCCAATGGCGATCTATGGCTCGTTATGCGGGCTAGACATTGAACCGAAAATGCATCACATCACCATCTTTCACGATGTACTCTTTGCCTTCGACACGCATTTTTCCGGCTTCTTTTGATTTGGCTTCGCCGCCCAATTTCACGTAGTCATCGAACGCAATCACTTCGGCGCGGATGAAGCCTTTTTCAAAATCGGTGTGAATCACGCCGGCCGCTTGCGGGGCGGTGGAGCCTTTGTGAATGGTCCAGGCGCGGACTTCTTTTTCGCCGGCGGTGAAATAGGTTTCCAAACCCAGTAGCGTGTACGCGGCGCGGATCATGCGATCGAGGCCCGGTTCGGTCATGCCGATGTCGTCGAGAAATACTTTTTTGTCTTCCTCGGGCATGTCGGCGATCTCGGCCTCGATCTTTGCGCATATGGCGACGACCGGCGCATTCTCCTTTGCCGCGTGCGTTTTCACTGCGTCCAGCAATGGATTCTTTTCGAAGCCGCCCTCGATCACGTTTGCCACATACAACACCGGCTTCGCGGTGATGAGGCTTAGTGGTTTGATGAGCGCCATTTGATCGGCATCGAGGCCCATGCTACGCACCGCTTCGCCATTGTTGAGGTGCTTCATCATCGGCTCAAGAATCGCGGCGAGCTTCAATGCGTCCTTGTCGCCGGCGCGACCGTTCTTGTTGGCTTTGTGCAGCGCTTTCTCGACTGAGGCCATATCGGCCAGCGCCAACTCGGTATCGATCACGCCGATATCGGAGAGCGGGTCGACTTTGCCGACGACGTGAATCACGTTGTCATCTTCAAAGCAGCGCACCACGTGTGCAATCGCGTCGGTCTCGCGAATGTTGGCGAGAAACTGATTGCCGAGGCCTTCGCCTTTTGACGCGCCTGCCACCAGACCCGCGATATCGACGAACTCGACGATAGCGGGAATTTCCTTCAGTGGTTTCACCAGACTCGACAATTGCGCAAGCCGAGTATCAGGTACTTCCACGATGCCGATGTTTGGCTCGATCGTACAGAACGGATAATTTTCCGCCGCGATACCGGCTTTGGTGAGTGCGTTGAAGGTTGTTGATTTGCCGACGTTTGGTAATCCTACAATTCCACACTTCATTTTGTTTCTTTCTTGTCGATTATTTTTTCCGCCTTGGGAGGGCTGGCGGGTTTGTCTTTGGTGTGCAATTTGAGCATCGCGGATTCCATATTGCCGTCCGCAATCAGCGGCCACACGTCGGTCGCGCGCTGCATCGCGTCTTCAATCGCGTTTGCATCGGCTTTGTCCGGCCGATGCAGCACGTAATCGACGACTTCGTTGCGCGTCATGTCGCCGCCAAATATTTTTGCCATCTCGCGCGGGTGACCGATGCCGATGCGCAGGCGCCAGAAATCGCGCGTGCCCAAGTGGCCGACGATGTCTTTCACGCCGTTGCTGCCGGCAGCACCACCAATTTTCATTTTCAATCCGCCGGGCGGCAAATCCATTTCGTCGTGCGCAACCAGAACTTCTTCGGGAAGAATCTGTTAAAACTTGGCAAGCGCGCCGACTGATTGACCGGATTTGTTCATGAACGTGAGCGGCTTCAACAGCCACACCGCTCCCAGCTTTGCGGTCTCGCCGTGAAACTTGTTTTCTTTCTTGAACGTCGCACCAAACTCGCGCGCAAGCGCTTCCACCCACCAGAAACCAGCGTTGTGGCGGGTCTGCTCATATTCGCGACCGGGATTGCCGAGGCCGACGACAAGTTTGATGGGACTGCTCATGGTTCGGGGGTTTCCTACATCGATCGCGTGGCTCTGCCACCGATTGATACCTGACTAGGCTCGACGAAAGCAGGTTTTTACTTTCGTCGAAACAAAAACAAAAATGCCCGCAATCATCGATCGCGGGCATCTGAATATACAACGCGCCAATGTGCGGATTATTTCTTGTCTTTTCCGCCGCCCTTGGCGTCTTTCTTGGGAGCCTCCTCCTCTTTAGCCTTTTGATTCGCGGCCGGCACTTCAGCCGCGGCGACCGCTGCGGTAGCAACGACTTCCTCTTCCGCCGCAACTGCGCGCGGGATGATGATCGTGGCGATCGATGGATCGTTGCCGCGAATCAACGCGACCGCTTCCACGCCCGCCGGCATTTTCACCTGCGACAAATGCAGCGAATGGCCCGACGCCAAATCCTTCAGATCGACTTCGATGAATTCCGGCAGGTCTTTTGGCAGACAGGCGATATCGAGTTCGTTCAAGATGTGCGACACAATGCCGCCGGAGAGTTTGACGCCCGGGGCGATATCCGCATTGACGAAGTGCAACGGCACTTTCATATGGATTTTCTTGTCCGCCGCGATACGCTGGAAATCGACGTGCTGCACGATTTGTTTCCAGGCGTGCATTTGCACATCGCGCAACAGCACTTGTTCGCTCTTGCCGTCGAGATCCATGTCGAGAATGGAGGCGTGAAACGCTTCCAGTTTCAACTTATGGTAAATCTCGTTGTGGTCGAGCTCGATCACGGAGGCGTCTTTGCCGCCACCATAGACGATACCCGGTACTTTTTCCGCGCGACGCAGGCGGCGGCTCGCACCCGTGCCCTGTACTTTGCGCGTTTCCGCTTTAAATGCAATTTTCATGTTGAACTCCAAGTCATAAACCATCCGCGACCAGATGGTTCGTTTCAAATGCGCCGAAGATTTCCGCGTTGGCGTAAACCCGTTGGCGCGCGTTGTTGCCTGCTACTACGTGCTACCCATTACTCCGTAAACAGGGAGCTCACCGAGCTTCCTTCTGTAATTCTCCGGATCGTCTCAGCGATCAATTCCGATGTGCCGATTTGCCTGATCTTCTTGCACGCCTGCGCTTCCGGCTTTAACGGGATCGTGTCCGTCACCACCAATTCGTCGATCACCGAATTTTCGATCCGATCGATCGCCGGCCCCGACAACACCGGGTGCGTACAGTACGCAATCACCCTTGCCGCGCCGCGTGCTTTCAATGCTTTTGCTGCTTCCGTCAATGTCCCGGCGGTGTCCACAATATCGTCCATGATCACGCATGAACGCCCTTCCACGTCGCCGATGATATTCATCACCATCGACACGTTTGCCCGCGGACGGCGCTTGTCGATGATCGCCAACTCTGCGTCGAGTTGCTTCGCAATCGCTCTTGCCCGCACCACACCGCCCACGTCTGGCGAAACCACAATCAAATCGGGATAATCGAGCTTCCAGATATCCCCCAGCAAAATCGGTGTCGCGTAAATATTATCGACCGGGATATCGAAAAATCCCTGAATCTGATCGGCATGCAAATCCATCGTCAGCACCCGATCTACACCCACACCCACCAACATATTGGCTACCACCTTGGCCGTGATCGCCACCCGCGCACTTCGCGGACGCCGATCCTGCCGGGCGTAACCAAAATACGGCATTGCCGCCGTGATCCTCGCCGCCGACGAACGCTTCAGCGCATCCGCCATGACCATGATTTCCATCAAGTGGTCGTTGGTCGGCGCACAGGTCGATTGCAGAATGAAAACGTCTTTGCCGCGGACGTTTTCCATGATCTCGACCATC
>JANOKK010000207.1:0-7089 GCA_031419255.1 Betaproteobacteria bacterium | reverse complement strand
GACCAGCCATCGATTCCGGTCGGGTAGGCGGCCGGCTTCACGGTTTTGAAACGGTAGTTGCCATCGGCACCGGTGCGGATTTTTGCGTAGCCCTCGAAATTGGGATCGAGCAAAGCCGGGCCTTGATCACCGGGGTGGCTGTATCGACCGACAGAATTGGCTTGCCAAATGTCCAGTTCCGCATTCGCAATCGGCTCGCCACGAACGTTGGTGACGCGGCCACTGACGTAGAGAATCTGCCCAAGCGCGCGACCGCTTTTGCCCGCGATGACCGTAAGATCGGCGTCCTGATCGGCGGGGAGCGTCATGGGATAAAACGGCCCCATCATTTGCTCGCTGGTCGGCTGGAATCGCGCCTTCTGCGCGAAAGCGGAGAACATGACACCGCCCATTGCTGCGCCGGTAAACGCCGCGGACGCAGTCAGCATGCCGCGGCGGGTGATGCCGATGTGTTGGCTGTGGGTGGGCACATGAATGTGGCGGTGATCTTCTTCGGTTGGCGCGGTTGGCGTAAGTGATTTTGGCATGTCATCTCCTCAAGTAAATGGATTTGTGGCGCGGATGAAATTCATTGCATCGGACGCCGATGCACGACGGTGTCGGTGTGTTGCTGAAACGAAATAACTTTGCTGTCCAGAAATTTCCATACATGCACAAAGGGCGCCGTAAAACTCTTCCCCGTGGCTTTGTATTTGCCACTGTATTTGCCGAGTGCGACGACGGTATTATCGTTGGCGATAAATTCATCAGGGACGGCCGCGTAGCCGTCCCACTCGCCACCAATTTTCATGAAGACATTTTCAAGTACCGCATTGGGGCCAACAAATGTGCCGCCATAGGGGCCACCTTCGGCCTCGATCCAGATCGCGTTTGGCGCAAGTGCTGCAAGCACGGTTGGGATGTCGCCTTTCGCGAATGCGGCGTACAGGCTGCGAACGATTTCAGTGTTGCGACTCATGATTCATCTCCATTGTCAGTGCGTGAAAATTTCGTTAGCGCTACATGTTACGCCGCCGTAAAACCGCCATCGATCATGTGAATCCCGCCGGTGCAGTAAGAGGCTTCGTCGCTTGCTAAAAACAACGCAAGCTGCGCGACTTCTTCGCTGGTGCCGTAGCGTTGAAGTGCGATCTTGGTGTTGAGGAAGTCACGCACGGCGTCTGGATTGTCAGGCGAGAGTTGCGTTTCGATCGAGCGGATCATCCGGTTATCGATCGGCCCGGGCCCGATCGCATTGGCGCGAATTTTCGCTACGCCCAATTCCAGCGCCACCGATTTGACCAGTCCATAAACGGCGTGCTTGCTGGCGACATAAGGTGCGAGGCCCGGCGAGCCGATCATTCCCGCGATGGATGAAAGCGCAATCATCGAGCCGCCGCCACGCGCTTTCATCGGCTCGACACAGTACTTCATCGACAGCCAAACACCGATTACGTTGGTACGCAGCACACCTTCGAATTCGGCCATGGATTGCGCTTCGATCGGCTTGACCGCCCCTTCCGTGCCCGCATTGGCCAGCAGTATGTCCACGCCGCCAAAGGCCTTGACCGTCGCCGCGACGGCGGCCGCGGTGGCGGCTTCATCGGTGGCATCGGCGATGAAATTGGCGAGATTTTTTCCGCGGCCCAATCGATCGCACGTTTCTTTCATTTTGTCCGCCGAGCGCGCGACCAGCATCACACTGGCACCTTCGTTCAGGAATAATTTCGCGGTCGCTTCACCGATGCCGCCGGTCGCGCCGGTGATGATGGCGACTTTTCCGCCCAGTCTTTTTTTGAATTCGGATGGCTGATTCATTTGTGCTTTCCTTTTGATTGAATGATGGTGCTTCTACTGCCCGGATCAGGCGCGCACCTGAGCCGGGCTAGCAGCCTGTCGGACTTAAGGAATCGGTGCGAAAACGAAGTTTAAGAGAAGGCTAACCATTAGGTTATGCCGTAACTAAAAATGAGCTGGGCGTGGGCAGATTTTCACGCTTTTCAAGCCAATGGTTGTTCCATTGGCGATGGAAAACGGGGAAATATGCACCGGTCAGGTCATTTTGCAGCCGATTTCCCTTAAGTCCGGCAGGCTGCTTGGCTACTACTCCTTGGAGGTGCGCCCGCCGTGATCGCCAATCAATACCCATTTGTCCCCTTGCTTCATCAGGATGTCCGTCCAGCGACCGGAGCTCTCCTTTTCTTTTCCGGCTTCATCCTTGGTAATTTGCACGAAGTGATAGTGCGCGAACGCGACATTGCCGTGGATCTTGATGCCAACCGGCTGGATGTCGTATACCAGCGTTTTTGTAGTCTTGTGGCCGTGGGTGATGAATTTCCTTGCCGCGTCCTTGCCGCCCGGCACCGCACGTAGGTGATCCCAGCCCATGTAGTCGGCGTGAAAGTACGCGAGGAAGCCTTCGCTATTGCCCGCCGCATCCAGTGTCCAATACGCCTCAACGTTTTTCCATATCTCCTTCTGCGGCGCAGACCACTCTTGTGCAAGTAGTGGGTTGGATGCAAACATCATCAGGCCCGCTGCACAAAATACGGCGAATTTTCCGGTTAAATTTTTCAACATGGTTATCCCCTTGAATGTTGTGGAAGTGAACATCTTTTTCATTTTGCTGACGCCTTTGGTTGATGGCGGTTTGTCAAGTAGCCTGCCGGCACCTACTTCTAGAATCACTAGCGCTGGCGCGGCGTCAGCGTGGCCCTCTTTTTGGCCATTCAGGCATTTATGCTTTGCAACCCGCGCCAGTGCTTGAGTAAATCGGCTGCGCAGTGCGCCCCCCAAACAGGCTAATTGGTTTCGTAGCTGCGACGGGCGACCAACGTCGAACAAGCTGCAAAGCGTGCCCCCAGTTTTCCCCGGGACGAATTTGCATCGGCTTGCGCGCTGCGGTACACATCCCAGGCCTTGCCAAACGACTCGGCGTTCTTGGTGCGGCCGACCCAAACTCTCGACTCAAGATTGTTATGCTGGAGTGGCGACAGGATCTCTGCCTTGTAGCCGTTCTCGGCCGCGACGACGTTGAAATCCTTCACGATCTCCATATACTTCGCCATGCTGCAGCCGTCCTTGATTTTGAACTCGATCACGTCCATGTAATCGGCGGAAGCGATCATCGGGAAGGCAAGCATTGCGAGCAACGGTGCGGCTTTGAAAATCTTTTTCATTTTGTAAACTCCTTGGTTGTGGGTGACGTTCAATTGCGTTGCCGGCTTGGTTGGTTGCAATGAAAACGGCTGCCAGCATATCGAGCCGCTTCAATATTCGTGTTCATGCCCGCCATTTGCGGCCGATAGGCGGGTTGGCTTCTGTCCTGTCACCATCACTGCATTTGTCGCAGCAAAAAATCCGCCTGTCACTGCGGCGCGATTGAGGCTGGACTCCCATCGGCGCGACTCTTCCGCGTCGATCACACCCGCCGCCTGCGCCTCGGCGGCGATTCGATCCAGGCCCATGAATTGGCGTGCGAGTGCGACATCGGTCATAAAAACCGGCTCCACGTCGATCTGGCAATCGGGCATCCCGCGATTGGCAAACATGCGACGCAGATGTCGACCTGAAAAAGGATTGTTCAGCATGTGTGTCGCGTGGAACTGCGCCAGCCTGCGTTCGAGATCGGTCTCATCGCTGTCGATGGTGAGCGTGGCCCAGTCGGTGTCGATGACCACCAGCTGGCCTCCCGGTTTGGTCACCCGCACCTGCTCGTCGAAGGCGCGCTCGGGATCGAGCAGATGCTGAAAGACGCGCACACTGCGGCTGGCATCGAAATAGCCGGCCGGCCACGGCAGCGCGGTGGCATTGGCGTGGTGATGCGAGACCCACGCGTCGACGCCATTGGCCTGGGCACGCGCCTTCGCCTGCACAACCATTGCCGCATCGTAGTCGGTGCCGTGTACTTCGCCGGTGCGTCCAACAAGATGCGCGAGTCTGATCGCGTCGATTCCTGCGCCACAGCCTGAATCGAGCACCCGCGTTCCCGCTTTCAACGCCAGCATGTCGACGCTCTTTTGCCGGATGCGCGACATCAGTTGTGCAGCGGTGTTGAGGTGGTCGGGGCCGGCAGGGTCGAGAGGGATTTGGGGTAAGTACATTTCACGATGCTTGCGATAGCAAGACCTTGGCGTTGGCATTGACGAAGCCGATGGACGCACTCTGCGCGTTTTTTTCGTTCAGGTCTTTGGGCACGACCTTAATTGTTCTGAATTTCCGACTTGGTCGGTACGGTAAGATGCGCCACCGCTTTCCGAAACCCGCCAATGCCCGATTCGACCATCGCCGCCGATTTCGCATTCGACCGCTGTGTCATCCGGCGCGAAGCACGCCAGGTGCTCATTGATGGCCAGCCGGTCAGGCTCGGTGCGCGAGCGTTCGATTTGTTGCTGGTGCTGATCGAGCAGCGTGACCGGGTGGTGAGCAAGAACGAACTGCTCGAGACGGTTTGGCCGGGACTGGTGATTGAAGAAAATAATCTGCAGGTGCATGTCTCAAGCTTAAGGAAACTATTGGGGCCCGCGACGATTGCCACGATTCCCGGTCGCGGTTATCGCTTCACCGCCACGCCCACGCCCCAGCTCCTGACACGCGGCACGGACGATACCCTGCAGGCAACCCCCGCGCGCAGATCGACTGATCGGCCCATTGATGAGCCGATCCTGTTCGGTCGCGACCAGGACTTCCGTGCCGTGACGGGGCTGGTGACAGCGCATCGGCTGGTCACGCTGGCCGGTGCAGGCGGCATCGGCAAGACCGTGCTGGCGCATGCAGTGGCGCGCGCGATAAAGTCAACGTTCACGCACGGGGTGTGGGTGGTCGATCTGGCACCGTTGACAGACACCACACAACTCGCTGCGGTCGTCGCCGGTGCCTTGCAGGTGACGCTGGGCCACGGTGAGGTGTCGGCCGCGTTGGCGGACGCCGAGAAAGCGAGGCACATGTTGATCGTGCTAGACAACTGCGAGCACCTAGTACAGTCGGTCGCGTTGCTGGCGGCGACTTTACTGCATGCCGCGCCGATGCTGCATCTGCTGGCCACCAGTCAGGAGCCGTTGAAACTCCCGCATGAGCAGATCTATCGTGTCGGCACGCTGGCGGTACCCGCGCGCGTCACACTTGAAGAGGCAAAAGCGGCGGGCGCGGTGCGCCTGTTTGAGCATCGCGCACACGCGGTCGATCAGCGCTTCGTGCTGGACGAATCCAACGTCGCTGCGGTGGTGGATATTTGTGTCCAGCTCGATGGCATTGCGCTGGCCATTGAATTGGCCGCCGCCCGGGTGCAGCTACTCGGTGTGCAGGGCCTGCGTGATCGCCTTGGCCAGCGGCTGTTCGTGCTCAGCGGCGGATCACGCGTCGCACCGCCGCGCCAGCGCACGCTGCGTGCGGCGCTCGAGTGGAGCCACACGCTGTTGTCGATGGACCAACAAGCGGTGTTCCGGCGGCTGGGCGTAATGTCGGGATCATTCGGCCTCGACGCGTCGCAACAGGTAGCCGCAATTGGCACGATTGACGAGTGGGCGGTGCTCGACCACCTGGGCGCGCTGGTGGAGAAATCGCTTATCAGCGTCGAAGCCGATACGGATGGCGTGATGCGCTACCGGATGCTGGAGACGATGCGTCAATTCGCGTTGGAGCGGTTGGCGGAATCGGGCGAACAGCACGTCACGCGGGAGCGGCACCTCGCCTGTTTCCTCGCACTCGCCCTTGAGGCCAAAGCGCAGTTGGAGGGCCCCGCGCAGGGCGCGTGGCTCAAGCGGCTGGATCGCGACCGCGACAATTTGTTTGCCGCGCACGCATGGTGCAATCACGCCGATGAGGGTGCCGTGCGCGGCTTGAAACTGGTGAATGCATTGCCGCGCTTTTGGTTGAGCCGTGGCCTGCTGGTGCAGGGCCACCACGCCTGTCTTGAAGCGCTGGCGCGGGCGCATGTTGAAGGTAACGACCACGCCAAAGCGGATGAGTACAAACGCCTGCGCTGCGAGGGTTTGCTGCACGCGGGCAGGCTGTGCGGCTACCGCGGCCTGGATCATGATTCGGCAACGTTGTTGGGGGAAAGTGTTTTGTGCGCCCGCCAGGGTGGTTTCACCGATCTGCTTTCGAGCGCGCTATCGCACCTTGGGTTCGTGCGTTTAAGTTTGCTGGATCGGACGGGGGCGCGTGTCTTGCTGGAAGAAGCGCTTATGTTGGCGCGCCAGTCCGGCAATGCGGCAGTGCTGATTAGTCTGGCGGCAACCAGCCTGGCTGAGGTGGAACGTATCGAAGGCAATCTGCAAGCCGCCGAGGCCTTGTATGAAGAGGGCCTGCACCACGTGCGCGCCACCGGCGACCGGCTGCGCACGATGATCGGATTGAACAATCTGGCGATGGTCGCCATCGCCGCAGACAGCGGTGACGATCGACGCGCCCGGATGATGCTCATCGAGTCGCTCGCGATCTCGGATGAACTGGGTTCACGGCGTGGGCGGCTGGTGGTGATGGAGGTGTGCGCCGGACTCGCCGCACACCTTGGCCAGTGGGAACTTGTGGCCCGCTTCGATGGTGCGGCGGATATTCACACGGTGCAGATGGGGCGCCGCCGCGACATCGCCGATGCCGCGTTTCTCGCGCCACTCATCGAGCGTGCGCGGGTGGCACTCGGTCGTGAAGGCTATGCCAGCACAGAAGCGGCGGGGCGCGCACTCTCATACGACAACGCGGTTGCGGCCATGCAGGAATGGCTGGAGATGCCCGCCAATGCTGGAGTTTTGCCTTTGAACCTAGAAACGGCAATCGCACCCGTAGCGCTCTCACCCATTGGGAAAAACGTGCCGGGAGCGAAACCCTAGCACTGGCGCGGTGTTCCACGGCATTGATAGCGGTCAACTGCCGTTTCTAGGTTGAAGCAAGAGCAAATCCGCTACACCCACTCCGGCTGAAAATTGGTATGGCCGATTTCATATTTGTCGCGCAACGATTCGTTGATGCGCGCCACCAGTGCGGTGTACCCCGCCACCGCCTCCGGCTGGATGCGCACATGTGCCGTCAGACAATTGAAGCGCTGCGAAATCTGCCAGATGTGCACGTCGTGGATGTCTTCCACATCCGGAAACTCTTTCAGCACGTGGG
>JANOKK010000206.1:0-1543 GCA_031419255.1 Betaproteobacteria bacterium | reverse complement strand
CGCGCGCATCCACGACTATTCGCATGCGCTTTGGAAACAGGATGTCGATATTCTTGTCAATGGTGCGGGCAAGGTGCTTGCCTACATCACGATTCCGAAATGCACCGCTTACGCCGCGGCCGAGACGATGATTGTGTACATTCAGGAAGTTGCAAAAAAGGCAGGCATCGACCGTCGGATTCCGACCCATGTGCTGGTTGAAACGCACGGCGCATTGCGGGATATTCACGCGATCGCGACGCTGCCCAGCATTCAAGTGCTCGACTTCGGCCTGATGGATTTTGTCTCCGGGCACCACGGTGCGATTCCCGCTGCCGCAATGCGTTCGCCCGGTCAGTTTGAACACAAATTGCTGGTGCGCGCCAAGACCGAAGTCGTTGCGGCCGCGCTCGCGAATGGCGTGGTGCCTGCACATAACGTCTGCCTCGATTTGAAAAACACCGAGGTTGTGCTGGCCGACGCCAAACGCGCGCGCAATGAATTCGGCTTTCTGCGCATGTGGTCGATTTATCCTGCGCAAATTCAACCGATCGTGGACGCAATGAAACCAGATCACTCCGAAGTTGAA
Organism: Betaproteobacteria bacterium; assembly: GCA_031419255.1. GTDB lineage: Bacteria > Pseudomonadota > Gammaproteobacteria > Burkholderiales > Usitatibacteraceae > UKL13-2. The sequence continues at coordinate 975 of JANOKK010000206.1, read as the reverse complement.
GACGCCGAAAATATTCTGCTCGCCGCACAAGCCGCAGATTGGGGGCCAATCCAATACAAAGGTGAATTGCACGACCGCGCCACCTACCGCTACTTTTGGGAATTGCTGCAAAAGGCGAAAGTCACTGGCGTTAAAATATCAGCTTCCGCGTTGGCGGCATTTTTCCAGGCTTGAACAATATTTTTTGCCACAGATCAACACGGATGAACACGGATTTTTCTGGCGAACCCCAGATGCGGGATCAATAATGTCGTTGCGTGAATCAGTCCTTGTTTCAGGTTTTCATCCGCGTTTATCCGCATTTATCAGTGGTCAAACTAACTTCGAAAATAACTCATGATCCCCTCCCCCGGCGCGAAATTCCGCCAAGCACTGAAAGACGAAGCACCCTTGCAAATCGTCGGCGCGATCAATGCGTACACCGCGCGCATGGCCCAAGCCACCGGCTACAAGGCGCTCTATATTTCCGGCGGTGGCGTTGCGGCCAATTCGCTCGGTATGCCCGACCTAGGCATCAGCACAATGGAAGACGTATTGATCGATTTGCGACGTATCACCGACGTGACGACCTTGCCCGTGATGGTCGATATCGACACCGGTTGGGGCGGCGCATTTAACATCGCGCGCACCATCCGCTCGTTCCAGAAATCCGGTGCAGCGGCGGTGCATATGGAAGACCAGGTCGGCACCAAACGTTGCGGCCATCGTCCGGGCAAGGAAGTGGTCTCGAAAGAAGAAATGGTGGATCGCGTGAAAGCGGCGGTGGACGCGCGTACCGACGCAAATTTCGTCATCATGGCGCGCACCGATGCATTGGCGGTCGAAGGCATCAACGCAGCGATTGATCGCGCGTGCGCCTATGTGGAGGCCGGTGCCGACATGATTTTTCCCGAGGCCATCACCGCGTTGCCCATGTACCAGCAATTCAAGGATGCGGTGAAAGTTCCGATCCTCGCCAACATCACCGAATTCGGC
>JANOKK010000205.1:0-1433 GCA_031419255.1 Betaproteobacteria bacterium | reverse complement strand
ACATCGATAAAGCCCGGATCCTGATGCGTGAAGCCGTTGTGATCCTGCCGCCAGACGTGTGAGGCGAGCAGGTAATTCAACGAGGCGATGTTGCGCCGCCACGGCAGTTGCGCACTGACTTTCAGCCACTTGGCGTGCTGGTTGAACATCGAATCGATGATGTGGATGAACGCCTCATAGCAATTGAAAATGCCGTGCCGCCCGGTGAGCAGGTAGCCTTCAAGCCAGCCTTCGCATTGGTGCTCGCTCAGCATCTCCATCACGCGTCCACTCGGCGCGAGAAATTCGTCGTTCGGCTCGACGCTGGCGTTCCACTGGCGGTTGGTGACATCAAATAGCGCTTCGAGGCCGTTGGAGAGCGTCTCATCCGGGCCAAACACGCGGAAGTTTCGCTCAACCGCATTCAGCTTGGCGACATCGCGCAGAAACGGCCCCAGCACATGCGTGTCACCGACGCCGCGCATGCCGGGCGTGTGGACGTTGATCGCATAGTCGCGAAATGGCGGCAGCTGCAAATCGCGCAACAGCAAGCCGCCGTTGGCATGAGGGTTCGCACCCATGCGCCGCTCGCCGCGCGGGGCCAATTCGGCGATTGCCGGCAACAGGCGACCGTTTGAGTCGAATAATTCTTCCGGTCGATAACTCTTGAGCCACTCTTCCAGCAACGCCAAATGCCCGGGATGACTGGACGGATCGGAAATCGGCACCTGATGCGACCGAAACGTGCCTTCCACCGCGCGACCATCCACCACTTTCGGGCCGGTCCAGCCTTTGGGGGAAGCGAGCACAATCATCGGCCAACGTGGTCGTGCGGTGACGCCACCGCTACGCGCTAGTTGCTGAATTTCCTTGATCTGATCCAGCACCGTATCCAGCGTTGCGGCCATCGCCTCGTGCATCAGCGCCGGCTCATGGCCTTCGACAAAGTAGGGCGTCCAGCCGTAGCCGCGCAGCAACTGTTCCAGTTCCTCGCGACTGATGCGCGCGAGGATCGTTGGGTTGGCAATCTTGTAGCCGTTGAGATGCAAAATCGGCAGCACCGCACCATCGGTTGCCGGATCGAGAAATTTATTGGAATGCCACGCCGTCGCCAGCGGCCCGGTTTCCGCCTCGCCATCGCCGATGACGCAGGCGACGATCAGATCGGGATTGTCGAATGCCGCGCCAAACGCATGGCTCAACGAGTAACCCAATTCACCGCCCTCGTGGATCGAACCGGGACATTCGGGCGACGCGTGGCTGGGGATGCCGCCCGGAAACGAAAACTGCGTGAAGAGTTTTTTGAGTCCGGCGACATCCTGGCTGATGTGCGGATAGACCTCACTGTACGTGCCTTCAAGGTAGGTATTGGCCACCACCGCCGGTCCGCCGTGTCCGGGGCCGGAGACGTAAATCATGTTGAGATCATGCGCGTTGATGATCCGGTTCAGATG
>JANOKK010000204.1:0-2897 GCA_031419255.1 Betaproteobacteria bacterium | reverse complement strand
CTTCGAGTATGAATTTCAAATGGCCGGCATGAACCGGCGCCTGTTGCCGGGTGTCGAAACCATGTTCCTCACACCGTCAGACAAATACATGTTTATTTCCGCAACCATCGTCCGTGAAATTGCTACGCTCGGCGGCGATGTCAGTGAATTCGTTCATCCGTTGACAGCGGCCGCATTGCGTGCCAAGGTGGGCGGTTAGCGTGGCGCTCAAAATCACCGATCAGTGCATCAATTGCGATGTATGCGAGCCGGAATGCCCGAATGAGGCCATATCGCAGGGCATTGAAATATATGAAATCGATGCGCAGAAATGCACCGAATGCGTCGGGCATTTCGATACGCCACAATGCCGCGAAGTGTGTCCCGTCGATTGCATTCCGCTTGACCCGAATTGGATCGAAACGCGCGATCAATTGTTCGATAAATTCGTGAAACTCACCGCGCTAAAGGCGGCCTAAAAGGCCTAAGTGCCTATTCGTCGTCGTGCTCGCGCTTTTCGCCAGTGAATCGCCGTAGCCCGTCGCGGGCATCGGCCAATGCCTTGTGTCTGCGCTTGATCGCATCGAGACTCCCTTGCATTTCGGCGATGCGCTCCGCCAAATCCAGCTCGGCCGATTTAAATTTCTCCACATTCGCCGAATGCTCGAACGTACCCTTCCTCAGCGCGTCCAATGGGCCTTCGACAGAACTGTACAACCCACGCATCCAGGTAGTCGACTCGCGGCTGGCAATCTCAAAAATGTGCTGTACCCGGCTCGCGATGAGCTCATCGAATTGTTCCGCCAGCGCGACGCCGCGACGCACCAGCAGATTGCTGGTTTTGGTAAATTCCGCCTCGGTTTTTTCCTGCGCCTTCTGCAGCTCCGTGTGAAACCGCTGCGTAGCAAAGGGGTGCGCATCGTAAATATCAAGATCGAAATCGCGCCGCATGCGCTCCGTGATGCTGCCGTAAAGGTTGCGGATCTCGTCGATCTTTGATTCCAGCGCATGCAATTTTTCCCGCGTTTCGGAAAAATAGTGCTTGACTGCATCAAATGTCTTGCCGGGCAGCAGGCTCGATGAGATCGCCCGCTTGGCGCGAACCGCGTCCTGCTTTGCCGAGGTCACATCGACGATGGTCGCCAAATCGGCGGCAAGCGTGGTGTGGACATTCTTGATGCTTTTGAATTCACGCATTGCCGCATCCAGCCGATCATGTCGCAATCCTGCTTGCGAGACGATCAACGCGGTGAGCTTTTCATTTTTTTCGCGCAATGTCGTGAGATTTCGCAAGCCATCCAGCGTATCGAAGCGATCACCATCGAGGCTTGCCTGCGCGGTTTCCAGCGCGTTTGACAGTGTCGCGACGATGTCGGCGTGCAGCGCATCTTGCCGGTTCGTCGGCAGTGCCGCCGCAAGGCCCCTTTCGAGCTGATACAAGCGCCCTCGCAGGGCTTTGTCGGTATCGCCGGTGAGTTTGCCGGCGAGTCCCAGACGCGCCGACACAGGAATCACTCGAATCGGCTCGATACGGAGCATGTCGGCCGCTTGCTGCACACCTTTGTCGAGCTCGCGCAGCAATTGACGGGTCGATTCCGCCGGCTCGAGACTTTCATCAATCTTGATCGCGTCGATCTTGTTCTAGACCACCAGTCGCGACTGGTTTGATTTTTCATTGGTGCGATCGCGAAAATGCCGTCCGCCGCCAAGATGATCCCGCCAAATAGCAAGGTCGGCCTTGGTAACGCCTTCGATCGCGTCGAGCACCAGCACAATTGCGTCGGCATTTGGTACCCGCTGGCGCGCGAATTCGGGCTCCGACACAAACGCCGCCAGACCCGGCGTATCGATAATCACGAGGCCCGCGTCCAACAAGGGATGCGGAAAATTGACGATCGCGTGCCGCCAGCGTGGCACATCGACCAGAATGTAATTGCTTTCTCCCGCCGGCACAGCGACGCCTTCGCCGTGCAAACCCCACGCCACCGCATCCGACAGCGTGATTCGCTTGGTTTCCGAAAGTGCCGCCAATGCGCGCGCGGTCGAGTCCGCATTGTCCGAATCGAATAGTGTCGTGCGCCAAACGCTTTCGTCTTTCAATAATTCATCGAATCGTTTCGGACTTTCGCGCGTCTCGACCGGCAACAAGCGCACGCAGGTTTGAACATTGCGATCAAATCGCAACTCCGTTACGCATCTCGTTCCTTTTCCTGGCCCGGAGGGCAGCAACCGGCGTCCCAGATCGGAAAAAAACAACGCGTTGATCAATTCGGATTTGCCACGCGAAACTTCCGCGATAAAGGCGACCGTGACGCGTTGGCTCGCCGCCTGCACGCGCGAATCTTCGAGTGCGGCCTCCAGATTGGGGGTCAGGAAATGATGTGTGCGCAGAAAATCGGTGACGCGCTCGATTTGCGTGGCGAGCCCTGACCGCCAACTATGCAAATCGGCAAGTCGTTCGGTGATCGCGGGCGCGCGGCTCATGGTCTCATTTTACGTCTGGCAGTCCGGGCAAAAATATGTCGACCGCTGTCCCTGCCGAATCGCGCGTATTGGCGTGGCGCAAATGCGGCATGGCGATCCTTCGCGGTCATAAACAAATGCATTGACTTGAAAGTACCCGAGCTCACCATTCGCCTGGACATAATCCCGCAATGATGAACCGCCGGCGAGGATGGCCGCGTTGAGTGTCCGCTTGATCGCATCGACGAGTTTCGCGTGACGCGCCCGCGAAATCCGCCCCGCAACGCGCTTCGGGTGAATGCCTGCGAGGAACAACGATTCCGACGCGTAAATATTGCCGACACCCACAACCACGCGGCTATTCATGACAAATTCCTTGATGCTGACCGACCGACCGCGCGCTGCTTCGGCGAGATAGTCACCATTGAATTCAGGCGACAGCGGCTCTGGCCCCA
>JANOKK010000203.1:0-1130 GCA_031419255.1 Betaproteobacteria bacterium | reverse complement strand
CAGGTTTCTTCCAGAGGCGGTTGACCGTACGATAACTGACGCCGCCGAGCGCCTCCGCCATGTTTTGGCTGTCCCGTTGCGTTGCCGCCTCCGGCGAACTCTGTGTCTTGCGCGCAAGGATCAAGTTGGAATCAATGCGTGCCAGACCTCCGCCGCGCGGCACGTCCTTGCGAATGGCCGCGATGCCGCCATTTCAGTCAAACGTTCCCGTTGCGCCTCGGCCAAGTAAATTTCACAAATTATGCAACACTATGCAGGTTACTTTGCCGGCCGGCGCAACACTCCCACGCGCGCCAGAAAAGTTCCCGTTTTTCGATCCGAAAAAAAATGTTTCAACGTTGTCTCAATGGTGCGAAACGCGAGTTGATCCCATGGAATATCGACTTCATCGAACAGCTTCACTTCAAGACTTTCAATCCCCGGCGCAAAATCGAGATCATCGAGTTTTGCGCGGAACATGACGTATACCTGACTGATTTCCGGCAGCGAAAGTGTCACGTACATTTGTTCGATCGTCACGCGCGCCTTGGCCTCCTCGAGCGTTTCGCGCGCAGCCCCTTCATCGAGCGTCTCGCCTTCCTCCATGAATCCCGCTGGCAGCGTCCAGAGACCGTAGCGCGGCTCAATTGCGCGTTTGCAGAGCAGCACTTGATCGCCCCAAACCGGAATGGTGCCGACGACGAGCTTCGGATTCAGATAATGAATGTGCCCGCAATCCGCGCAAACGTGGCGCTCGCGATCATCGCCGTGCGGCACGCGAAATTCCACTTTCGCAGAGCCGCATTGCAGGCAAAAACGGGGGACGGGATTCATCAGCATGATGGTCGTTTACAAAAACGAAATGTCGGGATAGTACAGCCGAGAAGACAACAGCAAGGATTCGGAATGATCCAGCCCCGTGACGCGCGCGCCGCTTTGCGCAATCTGATTAGTGAGTTGTCCCGTACCGCAGCCCAGATCTAGAATCGTTTCGCCCGCTTGTGGGGCGAGCAATTCAACCAAGCCTTGTCCGTAACCAAACACGAAAGCGTGGCTCTTTTCATACAGCGCGGAGTTCCAATTTTGTTCGGGCATATAGATTTATTCGTCAAGTAAGGCCAGCAAAGCCTGTTCGGCTGCGGCAGGATTGG
>JANOKK010000202.1:0-5349 GCA_031419255.1 Betaproteobacteria bacterium | reverse complement strand
ATCCGCTCCACTTTTTCAGTTGAAACTGCCGCCGGCGCGGGGGCCGGTTGCGCATAGGCAATCGGAGCGGACATCAGCGCAATAGCAATGCTGGTCGCAATGACACGCGGCTTGTTTGCAAATACCGTTGTGCGGTGCTTGTTGTTCATGTTGCGGCTCTCCTGATTGTTTTTTGACAAATGAAATTTCCCAGTGAGGAGCGAAATCCTGAATGGGAAAACTCGCCAACGACTTGCGGGAAAGCGCGATCGGTGACAACGACTTTTCTGTCGCTAAACACCGTCCATTTCCCGACATGGCCGAATCATGAAGTAGCGTGACGCTACCAATTGAACCTATCCATCCCGGATCGCGACGAGTAAAGTTTGATGTGTTGCATTTATGAATTTCAATGCAACTTGCCGTTACATTCGAGATTTTCTAGTGCGCTGGTGACGACGATTCGCAACGCTGGGGACATTTGCGACAGGTTATAAACATTAAATTTCGCCATTTGTGTTGCATGCTTGCAACAGCACGTTCGTCTGCGCGTGATGATCAATGGCTGAGCGTTGAAATAGACAGCATCCAGCACTGGCGGGGCGTTCCACCCCTTTTCGCTCGTAACCCCGCTCCAAATGGCGATCTACATAAATGGCCCTACTGCGTATGCCGCCACACGTTGCGTCGCACTGCTATCATCCATGGACAATAAATGCGAGGAGACCGCCATGCTGAACGCTCTGGATTCGATCGTGCCGCAGCGCTACTGGGCATGGACGATTTGCGGGGTTTTGTGTGTCGCCTCCATCCTGCTTTCGGTGCTCTCACCATGGTGGACCTGGCCCGCGCTTGCGTTTGGCGCACTGACGCTAGTGGGCTACGTCGATTATTCGCAAGGCAGGCAGGCGATCCGTCGCAACTATCCGGTGCTATCTCATTTCCGATTTTTCTTCGAGTACGTGCGCCCGGAAATCCGCCAATATTTCATCGAGGCCGACAACGAAGAATTGCCGTTCTCGCGCGCGCAACGCTCAATCATTTATCAGCGCGCCAAAGGTGTCGTCGACAAACGCCCTTTCGGCACACAGCTCAATGTCTATCAGCAGCATTACGAATGGATGAATCATTCCATGTCGCCGGCGGAAATCGACAGCCACAACTTTCGCTTCACGATTGGCGGCGTTGGTTGCAAGCAGCCGTACTCGGCGAGTGTGTTCAATATTTCGGCGATGAGTTTCGGCGCGCTCTCGGCGAACGCAATCCTCGCGTTGAATGAAGGTGCCAAGCGTGGCAACTTCTATCACGACACCGGCGAAGGCTCGATCTCGCGTCATCATCGGCAAAACGGCGGCGATCTGGTGTGGGAGATCGGTTCGGGATATTTTGGTTGCCGCAATGACCAAGGCGGTTTCGACGAGGCGAAGTTCAAGGAGAACGCCGCATCGCCGCAAGTAAAGATGATCGAGATAAAACTCTCGCAGGGTGCCAAGCCCGGCCACGGCGGCGTGTTGCCGGGCGCCAAAGTGACTGCTGAGATCGCGGAGGCGCGCGGCGTGCCGATCGGCGTGGATTGCATTTCGCCTGCGCGTCACTCGGCGTTTTCTACGCCGATCGAAATGATGCATTTCGTCGTAAAAATTCGCGAGTTATCCGGCGGCAAGCCGGTCGGCATCAAGTTCGCCGTCGGCCATCCGTGGGAATGGTTCGGCGTGGTAAAGGCAATGCTGGAAACCGGCATCACGCCGGATTTCATCGTGGTCGATGGCGGCGAAGGTGGAACCGGTGCGGCACCTCTCGAATTTACCGATCACGTTGGCGCGCCGATGCGCGAAGCCTTGATGCTGGTCCACAATACTTTGGTCGGCGTGAATCTGCGCAGCAAAATTAAAATCGGCGCGTCGGCAAAAATCGTCACCGCGTTTGATATCGTGCGCGCACTCGCGATGGGAGCGGACTGGTGCAATTCGGCGCGTGGCTTCATGTTTGCGTTGGGCTGCCTGCAAGCGCAAACCTGCCACACCGGCCATTGCCCGACCGGTGTCACCACGCAAGATCCCAAACGCATGCGCGCGTTGGTGGTACCGGATAAAGCCACGCGCGTGTTTCATTTTCATCAGAGCACCATGATTGCGCTGAAGGAATTGTTGGCCGCCGCCGGACTCACGCATCCGAACCAACTTGGCCCAGAGCATGTCATCCGTCGCGTGTCGTCCACTGAAGTTCGCTCGCTCGCGGCATTGCACATCTGGGCTGCGCCGGGAGAGTTGCTCACTTCCATTACCGATTTACCGGCGTTCAAAGTATTTTGGGAAGTATCACGGTCGGATACCTTTGCAGCACCGCCAAACGTGCTGTCGATGCGCGGATCGAAGTCGCAGTAACGGGTTTCCTATTCAACAATGATGAATTATACGAGACCGGCGCGCCATCGCCGAAGGGCAACGATGTGCGCCTCCTATCCAAAATAACCCGTGAGAGTTTCGATCCCATGAAAACAATTCTTTCATTTCTGTTTGCCCTCTCCTTGCCACTCTTGTTCAGCATTTCCGCGTATGCCGCTGAGCGACAAGCGTTGAGTGGCACGTACAAGATCGGCGGCGCGACCTTCTACGACCCGCCATCGACCGAACCGCAAAAAACGCATCTCTACATCGAGCTCACCGGTGCTGCGGCACGCGATCTTTACAATTCGATCGATACCGCTGCCAAGCCCGACGAATGCACCGGCCCGAAATCACGCGTGAAAACCATCGATGCGATGCAATGCACGCGTTACGAGGATGGTCAGCGTCATCGCTGCTGGTTCGGCGTCGATATCCGCAAACAGGAGATTGTGCGCGGCGTTGTTTGCTAGTTTAGAGCGTCGCGATTGCCCGTTTTCACGAATTTTTTCTCCCACGCAATCAACTCTACTTCGACTTCTCCACAAGGCTCTTTCCTGTACCTTTGCCAAACGTGTCGCCAAAAAAGTTGCCCGGTTTCCATTGCGGGCGCACTGGTGCATTGGCGATCTCGATTGCGATTGCGGCACTCAGGGCCGCAAAACGGGCGGCGGCGTCATAGTTGATGGGTACGGAAATGTCATCGGTCACGCGGTGATAGTGTTTGAGTTCGAAATCGTCGCGGGCTTTTTGTCCTGCACCATCTTCCCCGATTGCGTGGACACCGGTGTTCAGAAAAACAGCGGGAATACCTGCCTTGACGAACGAGTACTGGTCTGATCGGGTGAATCGGCGCCGCTCGGGTGTGGGATCCGGCGAGACCGGGATGTTTCGGGTTTGCGCCACCGCAGCGACGAGTTCGCCCAAGCTTGAATGCTCGGCGCCGAAAGCACAGACATCGCGAAAGTCATAGATCAATAGCGGCATGTCGATGTTGACATTGGCAATCAAGTTGATGCGTGTCGCCTGCGAACGGTTCACAAAGTACTCCGACCCCAGCAGGCCGGCTTCCTCCCCGGTCAACGCGACGAACAGGATGGAGCGTTGCGGTCGCGAAGGTTGTGCATTGATCATCCGCGCAGCCTCCGTGATCACCGCCACACCCGTCGCGTTGTCCAATGCGCCGTTGTGAATATTATCGCCAGACTTGCCTTGCGCGATACCCAAGTGATCGAGGTGCGCAGTCACTACGACGGTTTCATGTTTCAAGATCGCATCAGCGCCTTCGATGACGCCCACCACATTGGGGCTTGACGCATCCAATAGCCGGCTTTTGCGCGCGATGCGAACTTTCGCATCGGTGCCCAAAGATATTGTCGGCAATTTCTGCTCCGCCTTCGCGACGAGGTCCGCCAGTTTCAGGCCCGCGCTAGCAAGGAATTTTTCGCTACCCGCGATCGACAGCGTCGCCGCGTGGGCCACCGCCGTGCTGCCACCGTGCGGCTTCCCTTCGCTGTCTAGCCACGCGAATGATCGCGACTGCAACGATTGCACCGCCTGCGCAAATCGAAACACTTTTTCGTTTACCGGCGTCTGCAGCGTGATGAGGCCGATGGCACCCCGCGCCGCGGCGATCTCTTGCTTCAACCGCACGTTCGAAAAATGCGCGCCCTCGTCACCGGGAAGATAGCTGGGACCGCCTGCCAAAACGAAAACGAATTTTCCGCGCACGCTGAGTCCCGCATAGTCATCGATGCCGAGATGCGGTGCCACGATGCCGTGCCCGGCGTACACGGCAGCAGCGCTCGCCTCAGTGCTTTCGGCAAGTCGGCTTGGAAACACGACAAAGTCTTCGCCGAATTTATATCGCACCGCATCACCGCTGGAACCAACGATTGCAAACTCAGCGGAGTCCGGCTCCAATTGTGCGGATCGGAATGGCACGTTTTGCAGGAACGACCCCGCATCTCCGCCGGGTTTCAGCCCGGCTGCGGCAAACTGGCTCGCCACATAGCGCGCCGCGATGGCGTAACCGCGCGTTCCGGTTTCGCGGCCCTCGAGTAAATCATCTGCCAGGAACTCGACATGCGACCTGATCGCAGCCCTGTTCACGTGTGCGAGGAATTCTGCCGCCCACGCGCAGAACGAAGCAGCGCCCGAAACAATGCACGCAACAAGGAACGATTTCATTTGAGACTCCGCAATGGGTTAGTGTCGTGACACAGCACGGTCACGCGGCAGGCGTTACCAGAAGCTCACAAAGAGCCAAGTCCTGAACCGCGAGCCCGGTTGAGTCGAAGATCACGATTTCATTCGCCGCAGTCCGCGGCACGCGGCCGGCGACGATGTCGGTCAGTTCGCCGCATACGGTCTTCGATGGCAAATGACGAAGGTCGCCGGCCTTCAGGCACTGGGCGGTGAGGTCGGTGACGACGCGCGCCTCGTTAAGCAGCATCGGCTCGATTTCGGATTTGTTCTCGTTGTCCGCGCCGACCGCCGCGATGAGCGTGCCCGGCGAGACGTCGTCGCGGCCGAGGAACGGCTCGCGCGACGGCGTGCAGGTCACGATAACCTTGCTCTGCAACGTCGCACGCCGCATGTCGCCAGGTGCCTCGCAATCAATGCCGAGTGCCTCGCGCGCCCACCGAGCGGCAGCATCGGCGCGCGCAGGCTCCTTGTCGAATACGAAGATGCGGCCGATGCCGCACGCCTTGAGCGCCTCAAGGTGGAAACGCCCCAATGAGCCACAACCAACGACCGTTGCCACGCCCTCGTGGGGGGGCGCGTGGTGAGGTGCAAGATGCCGGATGACGACACCCGTGGTCGCCGCCGTGCGCAAGCTGGTGATCGACGGTGAATCGACAATGGCAAGGACATCGCCGTTGCGCGTATCGAATACAGCGATCACGCCCTGAATCGTCGGCCGACCCGCGCCCGGATTGGCGGGAAAGTTGGCATTGACCTTCGCCACGAAAAGGTTCGCCCG
>JANOKK010000201.1:0-6731 GCA_031419255.1 Betaproteobacteria bacterium | reverse complement strand
GATCAACGCCAGCGCGGTGGGGGTAAATCGCTGAAGCGTGAGGCTCAGGCCGACCGCGTAGATAACGAGTCCCCAGCCCCATAAACGCAGCGCGGGCATTTTGCGCTCGCCGCGCGCCACCGCGAGGCACAACACCGCCAGCAGAACATGCATGATCAGAAGGGCAAGAACAAGCGTTTGTTGGCGGCTCATGTGGGTGTCTGGTGGTTATGCAGTGATCACTTTTCCGCCAGAATTTTATCGAGCGCTGCGCGAGTTTTTTCCAGCGCCGCAAGCCGCTCGTTGTCCTTGTGCGTGAACGCGGCTGCGAGTTTCTGGCCTTGCAGGTTTTCCGCGTTGACCACGTCAATGGTGAACAAAAGATTATCCTTGCCCCAAATTTCCGGCGCATTCCATTTGCCATGCCCCGAATACGGCAGGCGCATGGCCTTGGTATTGCCCGGCAGCAATGGCTCGTCGGCGAGTTTGTACTTGACGTCGTCGCTGAATAACACTTTGCCGCCCGCCGACTCTGCGACGCTGGCGCGAAGATAGAGATAGGTGAGGCCGGTGTCGGCACCGTTTTTAATTTTGAAATCCATCACACTCATTTTCTCCGGCCCGACACTGTTGAACCGGAGTGTGGGCTCGAGCACCTGGATCGGTGTCAACGCGGCCTTGGTCGAATTTTTTTCCTCGCGCAGTTTGCGCAACTGCGTAAGTTCGCGGTCAACGTTGCCCGCCTGACGGATGGCTTCATCCTGCTTGCGTTTGCGGCCCGCCGCGATGATGTCGCGCCCGGTCTTGCCGTTGACGATCGGCATCAACACGTCGGCCAATTGCGCGGGACTCTTGACGGAAATTTTTCGCAATGCGCCGACGATGCCCTCCTCGTAGCCAATGCTGACATCGGTAACGGCGAGTACCAACATTGCGTCGTCGAGGCGCGCAACCTCTTCCGGCTTGGCGGATTTTTTCATCTCCGCAAGGCTCGACTCGAACGATTTTTCGCTGGTGCCGTCGAGCTTGCGGTCAAGCCCGGACGTGCAGCCCGCCAGCATCGCGACGACTATCAAGACGCCAAGGGCGACAATTTTTCTCATGGAACGCTCCCCCTGCTTTTCGCGGCCACTACCGGTGGCCGATTGCCCTGCGCCAACTATAACATCGTCGATTTGTCGCCGATGCATTGCATTCGCCACCGCGTACCATGCGCACCAATCGGCTGGGCGCGCCGCATAAACTCAAGTACTGGCGCGCTTTTCCAGCCATAAATGCTCCAAACACCCCGCCCATGCTAGGGTTTTATATTTTCGCCGTCTGTTTGCCCTACGGTTTTTCTCCCTTGACGATTCGCGCAAGCAATTCGCGCGTCACTGTGCCAGTCTTTTTGTAAGCGATTTTGCCGTCTGGATCGTAGATGATCGTAGTCGGCAAGCCTTTCATTTTGCCGAACGTTTTTTCGCTCGCCTCGTTGCCCAGCACCAACGGATAGTTGTGCCCGACTTTGCGGGCGAACGCCAACACCTGTTTTTCATTGTCCCAATCGAGCGCCACGCCCAGCACGCGTACTTTGTCGCCCTGCTCCTTGGCGAACGCCGCGATATCGGGAATCTCTTTCACGCACGGTGCACACCAAGTCGCCCAAAAATTGACGACGACCCAGCGGCCTTTCAGATCGGCCAGACGTTGCGGCGCACCGACCGTGTCTTTGAGATCGAAGGCATGAACCGCCATTGACCCGGCGCAAAGCGCCAATAGAGCAAATTTGAGGGCAACGCGGTAGAGTGTCGAAGGTGGCAACGTTTCGCCTGTCGGAAAACTTAAAAAAGCATCATAGCACTCCCGTTTTAGGCGGCGGCCATTGTGGCCGTCTGAGCCAGGATCACGTTACAAAATCAGGGGAATTCATGGCGCTCAGTCTTTCCGTACCCGCTTCGTTTCGCAGCCTGCCGAAAGAAGTCGAGATCAATCCAAAGAAGGCGCGCGAATGGGTGGAATCATTGCCGCTGACCAAGACCATTGAATCGACGCGCGCGATTACCGCCAATATCGAGGCATTGAATCACGCGAAGTTGCCTGCTGAGGATCGCGTTGCGCTGGTTGAAATTTATCGCCCGGTGGTCGACGTGTTGCTCGATGAGCTTGAGGCGGTCTATGCGTACAGCAGCCTGCCGCTGCCGGCCAAACAAAAAGAAGCGTTCGATCTCGCCACCCAACTGCTCACGCAATGCGGCAACGCCTACAAAATGATGCTGCTGGATAAATCCGGCAAATCGATGTTTTACAATGCGAAAAAAAATCTGCCGTTGCCAATGTATCGCGCCATGCACTATCTGCGCGAGCTGATGCTGCAGTGTTACAAAACCTATCACCCGGTGCCGGCGGGCGTCTGGCAGGAAATGCATTCGCTCTACCAGTATGCGCACGAGCAAGGCATGTTGACCGACATCGCCGATCAGGAATCTTCGTCGTCGATGATGGATGTATACATCGAGGTGTTGTTGGTCTCGCTCGCCGATCCCTATCGGTTGATGTTTCAGGAGGTGGATCGCGTACTCGACATAATTAAACAGAATCGCAATCTGGTCGATATTCGCACCGATACCGAAGGACTGAATCCGCAGAGACTGTTTGTGGTCGCGCTCGACAGCGACCAGGCGCCGAAGGTATTGATTCAAGGCGGTCGACCGCCGGCAGGGCAAGTGTTGCGCATTGTGCATCCCGGTCGGCTGGTTGAAAAAATCCAGCAGCGCGCGCGCGCGCAAGCGGGCCCAGGTGGTGCCGCCGCCAAGAGCCGCGCGACCATCGACCTCACCGATCTCATACAGCGATTAATTCGACTGTGGGGTGATCCACCAAAGCGCCAGTTCCGCCGCAATTCGGTGGATTCGTCGGTGGCGCTGTGCAGCGGCATCAAGGCGATCAGTTATTTCACCAATCTCGCGGCGAACGAAGATCCCGAAGCCGACGCGCAGGCGATCCGCGATGGCGACACCATGCCGCTGCTAAAAATCCCGCAAGACCCGATGTCGCAGATGGTCGGCATCGAGGAGTGGCACGTATTGAATCAGAGCGCCAACGGACTCAGGATGCATCGCGAAGCGGGCGGAAACGTCAGCGTCACGGTCGGCGAAATCGTCGGCGTGCGATTCGTCGGCGGGTGCGCATGGAATGTCGGCGTGATCCGCTGGCTCACGTTGCTCGAAGGCAATGCGCTCGAGTTCGGCGTCGAACTTGTCGCCCCGGCTGCGGCCAGCATTACGATCGAGCCAACCATCGGCTCGAATGGAAAACCGATGCCGGCGCTGATGCTGTACTCGCTTACGCCCGATGCCGATTGCGATACCCTTCTCACGGCGACCGACACGTTTTCGGATTTGCGCGAATTCGAGCTGAACGACAACGGTGAATTGCGTCGCGTGCGCGCCACTACGCTGGTTGAGCAAACCAGCCGCTTCGACATGTTTCAGTTTCAGGATTCCTGAATTTGAATCAACGCGCGATTCAACCGAGCGTTGCGCGCCGCACGTCGGCTTCCAGAATGTTTTCGCGGGGCATCGTCAGGCGGTATCGACCCCGTCGATCCATCGTCACCAGATTCGCTTCGACGAGCGCGTGCAAAATGTCTTCGGCGGCATCGATCGGCATCGGCACCATGAATCGTAGCGCCATCACACCTTGGGCATTGCCGGTGTCCGAGCCGGCCAGCGCGTCGAGCAATCGAATCGCCTCGCCGAGCGTTTGCGCATCGGATTCGTGCCTTGCCGACAACGCATGGTCGTGCCCAAAATAGGAAAATGTTGCGGCGGTTTCCGCGCCCACCAATACCACGACCCAACAGCAAAATAGCCAGAACAGGAAAATCGGCACGCTTGCGAATGTGCCGTAAACCAGATTGTAAGTCGGCACCCGCATGACATAGGCGACAAACAAGTGTTTGACGATCTCAAACAGCAGTCCCGCGAATAACGCACCTGCCAGCGCGTGCCGCACCGGCACATGGCGCGCCGGCATAACGCGATACGCAAGCGCCAGCGCCACGGTGGTCAGGGCGAACGGAACCAGCTTGAGCAGCCAATCGTCGAGCATGGGCAGCATCGGATCCAAGCGCCGCGACCAATGCGCTAATTGCGATGTCAATGTCAGGCTGGCACCGATCAACAGCGGGCCGAATGCCAGTACCGCCACATAGCCGGAGAGGCGTTTCCACCAGGCGCGGTGGCGGCGGGTGCGCCAGATATCGTTGAACGCGGAATCGATGGTGAATATCAACGCTATCGCCGTAGCCACGATGATGAGCAAGCCGATCACGGTCAACTGCGCCGCGTTCTGCGAAAACTGCTCCATGTATTCCGACACCACGCGGCCACCGACATCGGGTACCAGATTCTTCAGCGCAAACGTTTTCACCTGCAAAATCATGTTGCGGATGATCGCGACATTCGATGTCAGCACGATCGTCACCGTGAACAAAGGTACTAGTGCGAGCAACGATGTGTAGGTAAGACTGCCGGCGACCATCAGGCAGCGATCCTGAACAAATCGCCGGGCGATGAAGCACAGGTGATTCCAGAGTTGACGCAGAAATTTCATTGGGCAGTCGATGGCGATGGAGCGGGCACGGGATTCGTATAATACCGGCACCGATCAACGCGCACCAATCCATAACCATCGCACTCATCATGTCCGACATTCTGGTTCTCTATTATTCGCACGCAGGCTCGGTGCGCGAATTGGCACGTCACGTGGCGCGCGGCATCGAGAGCGTCGATGGTGCCTCGGCGCGGATTCGCACGGTGCCAAAGGTAGCCCCGGTCACAAAAGTTGCCGAGGCCGCCGTGCCGCCGGACGGCGCGCCTTACGCGACGGCGCAGGATCTTGCCGACTGCATTGGTTTGGCACTTGGTTCGCCGACACGTTTCGGCAATATGGCGGCACCGATGAAGTATTTTCTCGACGGTACCGCCGGCGAATGGATGCGCGGCACGCTGGCCGGCAAACCCGCCGCCGTATTCACATCTACCTCCACCCAACACGGGGGCAATGAATCAACCTTGCTGTCGATGATGCTGCCACTCCTGCACCACGGCATGGTGCTGGTGGGCGTGCCCTTCACGGAGCCATTGATCAGCAGCACGCGCGAAGGTGGCTCGCCGTATGGTGCCAGCCATGTCACGGGGCCGGTTAACGCAATCGAGTTATCGGCAGCCGAAAAGGGCATCGCGTTTGCACTCGGCAAACGGCTCGCCGCAACCGCATTGAAATTGGCTGCATAGTGCGATTGCCGCGAATGACGGCGCTCGACTGTCAACGAGCAGCGATCATTTCGCTGATCGGTTTGATTGCACTGTGCCTGCTATGGGAAACGATACTCGCGCCGCTACGGCCGGGCGGATCATGGCTGATGCTGAAAGTGTTGCCGCTGCTCGCGCCCCTGTTCGGCGTGTTGCGCGGCAAGCGCTACACGTTTCAGTGGGCCAGCATGATGATTCTGTTTTACTTCACCGAAGGCGTGGTGCGCGCGTGGTCGGAAAAACCGCCATCGTCCACCTTGGCGTCACTTGAAATTGTGTTGTCGGTGGTATTTTATTTCGCGGCGGTGTACTACGCGAAATTCACTGGCCTCAAGCCGGCGGAGGCGGAGGCGGTGCCAGCCAAGCCTTGATGATCCCGACGAATACCGGAATCAGGCTCGCGATTACAATCGCGATCACCAGCAGTCCTTGATTGGCTTTCACCCACGGGATGTTGCCGAAAAAATAGCCGAGATAGGTGAGCGACCCCACCCACAAGGCCGCGCCGAACACGGTGTAGGCGATATAGGTCGCGCGCGACATTGCGCCCAGCCCGGCGACGAATGGAACGTAGGTGCGCAGGAACGGCACGAAACGCGCCAGCACCACCGCAAAGCCGCCCCAGCGTTCAAAAAAAGCGTGGGTGCGCGCGATGTAGTGTGGATTCAGCCAGCGAGATTTTTCGTCGACAAACATTCTTGCGCCGAAATAACGCCCAATTTCATAGTTCGTAAGGTTGCCCAGCACAGCCGCGATAAACAGGATCGCCACCAGTAATCCGATATCCATACTGCCCAATGCGGCCAGCGATCCGGCGACAAACAGAAGTGAATCGCCCGGCAGGAATGGCGTGACGACCAAGCCGGTTTCAGCGAATACCACCGCGAACAAGATGCCATAAATCCACGGCCCGTAGCGGGCCGTCCAGTCGGACAAATAGGCGCTCAGGTGCAGCACCACATCGACGGCGATCAGAATCCATTCCATGCGTAAGTCCGGAAGTCGCGTGGATAGTGGGCGTTATGGTTGAATCACGGTTGCGCCGAAATGACTTCGGGGTCGCCCTCTTTTTTGATGGGCTTCACGAAATCTTCGCGTGACACGCCCAGATATTTTGCGATCGGGCAGGCCACCAGCACCGACGAATAAATACCAAAACAGATGCCGATGGTCAGCGCCAATGCGAAGTAGTGCAGGCTTGGCCCGCCCATGAACAGCATTGCGAGCACCATCAATTGCGTGAGGCCGTGGGTGATGATGGTGCGGGATATGGTGCCGGTGATGGCTGCGTCGAAAACTTCCGATGTGGTGGCCTTGCGCATTTTGCGGAAATTCTCCCGTGCGCGGTCGAATACCACCACCGATTCGTTCACCGAATAACCGAGAATTGCAAGCACGGCGGCTAATACCGGCAAGGAAAACTCCCACTGAAAAAACGCGAAGAAGCCAAGAATG